>NZ_JAYGGZ010000003.1:0-24141 GCF_034931465.1 Anabaena sp. UHCC 0399
ATAATAGCCAAACTCAGAAAATAGACCTTTATTCGCTCCGAGTTTCGGAAGAAGGTTTATTTAATGTTCATGATTACACCATCTTTGAACCTAAATCAGTAGATAATCCCACACTAATTCCTCGCAATCGTCCAGGGATTAGGAACCGCACTCTTGACTTAAATCTACAAGTAGGAAATGGCATTAGTGCGACCCAATTCTATGTGCAGTCATCCCGTGAAACCGAAGCAGGATCACAGTTAATGCGGGATACAACTAAAGTCATGTTAGCCATTGTCACCAATGATGACAAAGTAGCAACCATTAATTTTACGGCTTTAGGAGATGGCACATTATCTCAAATTAATGAGACTCCCACTACCTCAATTCTGCGTAGTAATATTCGAGAGGTTTTACTTCCCCTCAATACTTTAGATAAAATTAAAACTATTGGCATTGCTGCACCACCACCAGAAGGAACAATTACCGCCTTAAATCGGGTAATTAGTGATGGTATTCCCAATGTTCAAGTCACTTCAGCAGAAGCTTCTATTCTCAAAAATGGTCAAGAAATTACCATTCAAGGAACAAGTGCTTATGATGGTCACTATCACATTACTAAAATTGATGATACTACCTTTGAAATTGATGCACCTTGGGTAGAAAATAGCAGTGATATTGAATTAGGAATCTGGCAAGTTGTACCACCAGAAGAACAGGCTATAGTCTTTGATGGCATCATTACCGGATATGAAATTACATCTACTGGAAAATTACGAATCAAAGCCGAAAATCATGGCTTAGAAAATGGGGATGAAGTCCAAATATTTGATACTGCAAGCTATGATGGCAGTTATCCTATTACCAAAGTTGACGACCAAAACTTTGCTATTAATAATTTGCGTTGGCAAACTGGAGAAGCCGTTAATTTAAAACTACAGTCTTTAAAACGTCGGGGCATTGTTTTGAATGGTGTAAATGATTATGTAGAACTTCCACCCCAAAGTATGCCCATTGGTAATGAAATCACCGTCAGTTTTTGGGCGAAAAGGGGAGAAAAATTACCGAAAGAAACTGCAATTATTTATGCCAATGGTGCTAATAATGAGCGAGTTTTAAATATCCATTTGCCTTATTCAAACAGTTCAATTTACTTTGATTGCGGGGCAGATGGTAATGGATATGACCGCATTGAAAAAGCAGCCCAACCGAATGAATATCAAGGGGAATGGGTGCATTGGGCATTTACCAAAAATGCCACCACCGGAGACATGAAAATTTATCACAATGGTAAGCTGTGGCACAGTGGAACTGGCTATAAAAGATCGCTTCCCAAAACCGCTATCTTGCATTTAGGAAAATTTACTAATGCTAACGTTGCTTACTATGATGGCACTGTGGCGGAACTTTGCATTTGGAAAGTTGCCCGTACTGCCGAAGAAATCAAAAATAGTATGTATCTGCGATTGACAGGGCAAGAATTAGACTTAGTGGGCTATTGGCGGTTAGGAGGAATTGCAGTTAATGAAGATAATCAACGTCAAGTCATTGATTTTTCTGTTAACAAAAACGATGGGATTGTGTACGGTGATTGTTATGTAAGTGCTGTCACCCTCAATCGGAAGTTAGGAGATGCCGTTACAAACGCAGTCCAATATCGCAATCCAGAGCTATTTGCTGTTACTCAACAAGCTAGTTATGAAGAAACATTTGAGTTTAAAGTAACTCCAGCAATTGATCCGAATAATGTGAATGGAACAAAACTTTTTAACTGCACCTATTGGGGACAAAAAAGCCATCGTTCTGGGAATAAACTCTCATTTCCAGGAAATGTAACTGAAATTAAACTAGCATCAGAAAGTGGTTGGTATATCGCTTCCTGTAGTTTTACCGTACCTGATGAAGTTAACTTAATTCGTTGTTTTGAAATTTCTAATATTACTGGAACTTGGAATAATTTAGAAGTTCGTAAACATCGTATTCGTAAAGTTTCTGATGTAATTACCCAAGCTAGTTATACCGATAATGTGAATTTAACGAATTTGGTGGATAATCAAACAACATTAACAGCTAAATTGAAAGAACTGCAATTAAAAGAGAATCACGAAGGAGCTTTATTCAAAGAAAAACGAGAATTACAAGCCAAAATTGCAGCTTACAATGCCCAAGCTGAAACTAGAGCAAAGATTGAGACATTAAATGCACAAGTTGCCACCTTGACAACTGAAGAGTCAAACCTTTTAGCGAAGTACAATACCGAAAAAGATAGTCCATTTAATTACTATTCTGTACTTTCCTTTAAAGCTGGAGGAGATAATCAGAGAGTTCAAGGGATTTTACGCTCTTATTTTGGACTAGAACTGGTAGCACAGCCGATTGGCGATTGGCAGAAAGTCAAGTTTACTTCAACGGGTGATGGCTACTATGTTCTGTCCTTGAAATCGATGGGAGAGATTGCTGTAGTTCAAGTTGTTTTACGCTCTTATTATGGACTAGAACTGGCATCATATTCGGTTAACAACGATAACCAGAAAGTCAAGTTTACTTCCACAGGTGATGGCTACTACGTTATGTCCTTTCAAGGTAGAGGAGATAATCAGAGAGTTCAGGTAATTGGTCGCTCTTATATGGGGCTAGAAGTGGTAGGACAGGCGATTAACGATTACCAAAAAGTCAAGTTAATTTCCACAGGTGAGCAGACCAATGAGAATATTACGATCGCCTACGAAAATTGGCAAGCAAAACTCAAGCAACTCAACCAGGCCAAAGAAGAATTAAACCGACTGAATTTGGCTTTAACTGCTACTGCTACAGATAAAGATGCTTGGGATGCTTTCCTTGCTCAAGTCATCCAAGAAATTACCACAATTAAAACTCAGTTAAACACCTTAAACACTGACTTTCTAAATGGAGTAAAAAGCACTCAACAAACCCTGCCAACCATGCCAGAAATTGCCTCTCAAGGAGATTTGGTAACAACAGGAGCAATTCTAGATTTTATTGATTCTGCGAGTCGAGTAACGGTTTTAGAAACCTGTGAAGGGATGGTGCAGTTAAGTTATTTTGATCAACAAGGAAAACTGCGTCAAGGTGTCTTTGATGCCACTGCTGATGAAGTTAATAGCTACTTTGAACAATGGTTGCCTGATCGCCCACCTGTTTGTTTAAATTGTAATAGTGGTAATCAAAGAATTGACCTCAGTGGGAACGGCATTTTCTTAAGCGACAACTGGACAATCGAAGCCAATTTTGTCTATCCTTTAGCAGATACAAACCAATGGAATACTTTAACTGCACAATCATCAGGCGATGGGCTACGCCCCACCGGAGGTGATCGCCAAATTGTTATTAAAGACGGAAAATATGTCTGTACTGATGTCAATAAAACCTTTTACTATTGCCTTATCAATAGCACTTTAACTAATGATGCTGCCAATGGTTATGATCTATCGCAACTATCTCCAGGTTGGCATCATTTAGCTGTAGTCGGAACAACCGTAACAGACGGACAAACAGTTACCTCAAAAACTATCTTTTATCTTGATGCAAAGAAAGTTGGGGAATGTAACGTTAAAAGCAACAGTGTTATCCAAAATATCGGCAATATTCAAGTAGGTGGAGAAGCCTTCGGTAAAATCTCTGAAGTCCGCCTTTGGAATATTGCTCTCAAAGATACAGAAATTCTGGCAAATAGCCAAGTTTATTTAACAGGAAATGAACCTGGTTTAGTGAGCTATCATCGTCTTGATGAAGGTTCTGGTAATGAAGCACGGGATTACACAGGAAATGGTAATAATGGCACAATTGTCGGTGCAAATTGGTGGGGTAATACCAAAGTTTTAGCCGCTCCCATTGCCCAAGTAATGAACTTTGATGGTAATGGAGATTATATTACTATCCCATCTAGTCTCCTCAATAACCGTTCTGCCTTTACTATGGAAGGTTGGATTAAACCTGCATCTTTTGTTGGTACTACAAGTCTTTTTGGTCAGAATGATTTGGTAAAATTTGGGCTAATATCTCAAGAATTAGCAATCTGGACAAATAACTCTAACCTACTCAAAACTGCTTATCCCTATTCTGCTAATGAGTGGCATCACGTTGCTGTAGTTGGTGATGGTCAAAAAGTCTCTCTTTACATTGACGGAGTGAAAAAAGTAGAGGGAGGAAGTACAACAACCAATTATGGAACTTCAACCTATCCCGTGACAATCGGAGCAGGAGTTTGGAATGGTGGAGAGAAAGAGCCTTTTACTGGGCAAATGGCAGATATCCGAGTTTGGAGTGTAGCTCGTACCGCAGCCGAAATTCAGGCTAATATCAGCAACCGTCTCAAAGGTAAAGAAAAGGGTTTAGAGCTTTATTTGCCTCTCAATCGCACTTATCTTGAAGGCACAACGACTAAGGTTTTTGATTTAGCCAAAAATAATCATGGCAAGGTTTCTGGCGCATCTTTAACCACTGCTACTCCTAGAGTTGTTAAACAATCTGTTTCTACTCTCGTCCCTGCTCCTACTGTCGTCTTTAATGGGACAAATAATTATATCAATTTGGGTAATCCAACTGCCATAGCCTTCCCCGGTACAGCATCCTACACTATTGAAGCCTGGATTAATCCAGATGCAACAGGCGTGAATATGTCCATTATTTCTAAATGGAATGGTGGTATCAACGGTTCATTCAACTTCTTGGTAGATGGTCAGAAAAAACTAGGAATTAATCACAATGTTCCACCCTGGATAATTTACTCTTCGGGAACATTACAAACTGGGAAATTTAATCATGTTGCTGTTACTTATAGTGGCTCATTGATTAGTTTCTATATCAATGGACAACCCGCAGGTACTGGAAATATCAGTGTCGGTGGCAGTGCCGATAAAACTACTAATGTTTTAATTGGTGCAAATTATAATCAAAACAGTCCTAATACTGCTTTCTTCAAAGGCAAAATAGCAGAAGTGCGGATTTGGAATAAAGCCCGTACCCAAGTAGAAATTCAGTCCACTATGAATAAACGCCTAATCGGTACAGAAGCGAACTTAGTGGGATATTGGCGTTTAGATAGTATGACTGGAACTACGGTTACTGGTTTAGTTGGTGGTATTAATGGCACGGTTACTGGTGGTGCTGCTTTAACCACAACCAATGATTTATCTTTCCCTGTCATGAGTAATGTACTATCCCTCGATTCTTTACCTCTCAATCAAGGAAAAAGCATCACTAGCACCGATGTTTTAATTACCAGTGTGGAATACGGTACTTATGATATTGACCCCATCAGCAAACAAAAATCGGCAATGATGCGCCGGATGTTTGCCTATCCCACTCATAATGGAGTCGAAGTCCTCACCGATAAACGCATTGAAAATTTAGAGTTAATTTGGATTGGCAATGCTCAATTCAAACCCACACTTCTGGGTTATATCGAAGGTGCGCCTCCTGTTCCCAGTGAGAATCTGAATATTGATGGAGATTATCAATACAATGGTGCTACTTCAGTAGAACTCACCACTTCTGAAGATGTGGAGTACAGTTGGAATCGCTCTCAGGATGCTGGTTTAGGAGCTAGTGCTGATATTTTCTTAGGGGTGGATTCTCAAACATTTGGCGGAATTGGTGTCGCCACCCAAATTGAAAGTACCAAAACCGGTATTAAAGGCACTTTAGATATGAGTTATCAATGCCTGAATGAAAGTAATATTACTTCTAGTTCTTCCCTTGTCACCACAGATCGTCTAGATTTACGAGGTGCGCCAGAAGTAACTGCTAAATTCTCCCATTATGGTCGTCGCTTCATGCCTAAAAATGTGGGTTATGCCCTAGTTGTTTCTGGTTTAGCAGATGTGTTTATTACTCGTCTGTCTCGTTCTCAGAAAATGGTCGGGTATGAAGTACGTCCAGTAGAGGATATTCCCCCTGATGTGAATACTATTACCTTCTTAATGAATCCGGCTTATGTGATGAATGGCTCATTAGATGGTTTAGTGGGAAGTAGTGCAGCCAATGATGAATTTTATGCTCATGTTCCCGAAATGCGATCGCAATATGGCTCACTTTATCCTGCTAGTTACTTCCGTTTGATGGAAGCATACAACCTCAAACAACAAATTGAAAAAGCTGATAAAGAGCGCAAATCTTACTTTGATAACTTTAACTCTAATTTAGTTGATCAAACTTCGTTAAATCGTCAAGCAGGTGCTGGTACTCCCTTACAAAGTGTAGGCTTAAGTGAAGGTGCGGAAACGATTGATACTACTGGTCAGGAATTAACTGATGAACAAAAACAAGCACAAGTCACTCAAATTAAAGAAGAAGGAGGAGCTAAATTAGCAGATTTACAAAAACAAGGACAACAACGTAAACAAGAAATCAGTTCTCGTATTGATGATATTAAACAGCGTACCCACGCCCTAGAAAGTTTTGCTGGATGGCAAAAAACGATGGAAAATATCCTAGTTCGCTCTGGTAAACGCAATATCGTCAATACCTACGTTTGGGATGCTGATGGTGGTTTACGGGTTGAAGAACAAAGCTTTGCTAATACCGCAGAACATACCATTGGTGGGTCATTTACTCTCAGTGGCGGTTTGGGATATGAAGGAGATATCAGTATTTTCAAGGCATCTGGTGGACTAACTGCTTTAGCCACAACGAATATGACCCAAACCATGACCAAGACCCAAGCGAGTAGCAAGGGTATGGAGTTAAAGGTGGATTTAAGCGGCATTGAAAATTTGGGGATTACCGATGAAAATGATATTCCGTTCCAACCTGGGGAAAAAGTAGATCGCTTCCGCATGATGAGCTTCTACCTGGAAAACAGTACCGATAATTATCTGGATTTCTTCAGATATGTAGTTGATCCAGAATGGTTAGCTACTAATGATGAAGAAGCTCGTGCTTTACGTCAAGTTCAAAGTGGTCGTCCTAATAAAACTTGGCGGGTTTTACATCGTGTTACTTATGTGGAACGCCCAGCTTTAATGGGTTTTGGTCGAGATATGCGCTCTCTAGCTGAGATTGCTAGTTATTCTCAAGCGCGGATGTCTTGGCTGATTCCTGCGAATGCTACTGTTTTAGATGAGGTGAAAATTGTGCGTGATCGCGTGGAATATTTAGAACAGGAAAACGCTAAACTGCAAGCAAAATTGGATAAAATTATAGACTGGATGAATAATCAATCTTAGATTCCGCAGATGTGAATCATCTAGTGATTCTCGTTTGAATGAGGTACACGTGTAGGGGTACATATACTTGCGCCCCTACAAGTATATGTACTCCACTCACTTGAAATCTGCTACAAATACCTGTGCAAAATTAATTGCATATTCTCTAATGCAGTGGATTTTAACAACGCCTGAACAACCCCCAGAGTGGTTTATTCAATTAATAAAACAGCATACGCCTGCATCAAGTGGATTATTTGCAGCCCAATTATTCTGGCAACGGGGTATTAAAGATAAATCACAATTAGCTGCTTTTATTAACCATAAAACATATCAACCAGCTAGCCCATTTGAGTTTGAGCAAGAGATGCAACTAGCAATGGCACGCTTGCAACAGGCACGGAATGCAGGTGAGAAAATAGCCATTTGGGGAGACTTTGACGCGGATGGTATCACTTCTACATCTGTACTTTGGGATGGGTTAGGACAATTTTTTATTCAACATCAACAGTTAACTTATTACATTCCCAATCGCTTAAAAGAATCCCACGGTTTAAATGAACGAGGAATAGATAATTTAGCAAAACAAGGTTGTAAATTAATAGTTACTTGCGATACTGGCAGTACAAATATTGATGAAATTATCTATGCCCAAAAATTAGGTATAGATGTGATAGTGACAGACCACCATACTTTACCCGCAGAACGTCCACCAGTTACAGCAATTATTAATCCTCGTTATTTACCGCAGGATCATCAATTGTTTCATCTGTCTGGGGTGGCGGTGGCTTATAAGTTAGTTGAAGCTCTATATGAAAAATTACCTAGTATTCCCCAAGACCCCTTAGAGAATTTATTAGATTTAGTTGCAGTCGGGTTAATTGCCGATTTAGTCCAGTTAACTGGCGATTGTCGATATTTAGCACAGTTGGGTATTCAAAGACTGCAAGCTGATTTGCAACAACCACCAGCCATGCGTCGTAGACCAGGAGTAGGGCGATTATTGGAATTATGCCAGAAAAATGGCGATCGCCCCACAGATATTTCCTTTGGTTTAGGCCCCCGCATCAACGCCGTTAGTCGCATCCAAGGTGATGCTAGTTTCTGCGTGGAATTACTCACCAGTCGGGATGTAAAACACTGCAACGAATTAGCAGAAGTTACAGAACTTGCCAATACCCGCCGCAAATCTCTACAAAAAGACGTACAAGCCCAAGTAACCCAAAAACTCACCCAATTAGACCTTTCAACTACTAGCGTTATTGTCCTAGAAGACCCCCAATGGCCGGCGGGTGTTTTAGGCTTAGTCGCCGGACAAGTCGCCCAAGAAACCGGTCGCCCAACTATTTTGTTAAGTACAGAAGGGACTACTGAAAATTCTACCCCCACTCCCCTGGCAAGAGGTTCTGCCCGTTCGGTAAACTCCGTCGATTTATACCAGTTGGTGAAAGACCAAGCTTATTTGTTGCATCGCTTTGGCGGACATCCCTTTGCGGCTGGGTTGAGTTTACCAGTAGAGAATATTCCTTTATTTAGGGATGCGATTAATCAGCAATTGCGGCAATCGTTGGGTAGTGTCAACCTTACCCCTACAGTCAAAGCGGATATAGTAGTCACAGTAGCGGATTTAGGTAAAGAGTTATTTTTAGAACTGAAACTGCTAGAACCTTGTGGGATGGGCAACCCTGTACCCAAATTATTCATTCAGAACTGCTGGTTTGAGAATGCTTGGCATCGTAATCAGCAAGATTGGCAAGGGAAAAAAGTACAGTATATTAAGACTGATTTTAATATTCGCGATGATTCTACCAAAAATCCCTTTCCTGGGATTTGGTGGGGACACTACAAAGAAGAATTACCCCTAGGTAAGTGTGATTGCATTGCAGAATTAGACTACAACACCTATAAAAAACGCTATGAAATCAGATTAATTGCCGTCCGTCCCAGTGAAAATTCAGAACTCAACACCCAACACTCCGCACATATCCTAGATTGGCGCAATCTCCCCAGTCCCCCCCAAGTTCTCAGTCCCCAATCCCTCATCCTAGAAGAATGCCCTACTCATTGGGATGATTTACGCGCTTGGTGGCGGCGATGTCTATATAATAATCAACAATTAGCGATCGCTTGGTCTAAACCTAACCATCAACCACCGAAGGAAATTTGGCTAACTTTAGTTGGTATTGCTAAATACCTGAGTCGGACAAATCAACTAGTTACCCGTGTCCAACTTTTAGAGAAACTGAAGATTAGCGATCGCGCCTTATTTTTGGGAATTAAAGCTTTAAAATATTGGGGATTCACTGTCACAAGACAAGACCGTGATTTGCAAGTTAGTTGGAATCCCAGCACTGTCTCCGAAACCAAGGGTGATGTAGCAGTTGCACAGTTTTTAGCCGCCATCAGCGAAGAACATTTTCAGCAGCAGTATTTTGCTGAAGTCCCTTTGTCTACTATTGTGGCGATGCTGAATAGACTGGATTAACCTGACGATAGTTATCGAGTAAACCCCTAAATTTATCAAAATCAAAACTTAAAGGGTCAACTCTTTCTCCAGAACGGTCTACGGCTTTATGGGTAGTGATGCGATCGCCTGGAACTTGACTTTGAGCAATTAACCAAGCTAAAGAATGATATTGTGCCTCCGTATAGCCACTATGAGATTTTAAGAAATTATTCCCGCGTCCGTCTGGTGGTGTTTCTAAGGAAATATGATAAGCAAAATTATTCACAGATGGGGGTAAATTAGCTTTAGTTTCGACGGTTTCAGCCCCATCTGAGCCATCAAAAACAGAGTTACCTGCACCAAAAGCTCGATATTGGGGAGGGACAAGATAAATCACAGTTCCATCTAATGCAATGATGGCATGGTAACTCGCTTGCACATTTTCATCTTCATGGGGTGTTTGAAAAAAATTCACCGCGCTAGATGCACTATTACTAGTTTCGTGAATAACAATAATAGGTTGATTATTTAAAACTGCACCATTCGCATCTTTACTATACCTTTCTCCATAGTTGCTAGGATGCACCGCCGCCACTACATATCGAGGGTTGTATTTGCTAAAAGCCTTTGTAGTTTCATATCTACCTCTACTCTGATCATTATTTGTAGAAGATTTGAGCAGATTTTGAGATTTTTCCGCTAGGATCTGATCAGATTGTAATTTTGCTTGGGGGTATGAACTCCAGGCGATCGCTGCCGGCTCTGATGTTGTTGTATTAGTTTTTAGTTTAGTTAATTCCCCAATCAACAGTGCCATACTCAAAGCCAAGAACACTAGAGAAATTAATATTACCCTAGTTGCCCAATCTCTAAAACTCATTTTTTTATTTGGGTAAACAGCTAAAAATAATCTTAATATGTTAATTTTAGTCAAAAATAGACTAAAAAATTGACCTTAAGATCATAAAAATTTAGATAGTTTTGGCAAAAACTTTCTCTCTCTATATTTATATAAATACTGATATTTTTGTTTTTATAATCTCGCTTGGGAGAGATTATAAATTGCTGGATTGTAGCGATGTGTCCAATTAATCTGCTATGCCCTGTGAATACAAATGCTGCTGAAACCCGATAGAATGCTTGACTGAAATTAAACAGATGATATCTTAACTCTAACAGTTGAGGTAATTTAGCTGAAACTTTGCATGGAGTCCCTTGTACTGAGATTAGGGAACTCCAAAAAATAAATTATCCAATTTCTGAAATCAAACCGATTATCCCTCCCCCTGCTTTCCTGCCATCAAAGCGACGGGATATTTTTTTACTTGGAAGTCCCTAAGGGGCTGTAAAATAGAGGTTATTTTCGTAGCTTCAAAAGAACAACTATGGCAATGCCTTCTACACTGTACAGTGCATTTACTAACCACCGTGTCCTGAAAGTTATTAGCGGTTTGAACAACTTTGATGCTGATCGTGTCGCAGCCGTTATGAAAGCAGCTGAACTGGGTGGTGCAACTTTTGTAGATATTGCAGCTGATCCTGTTTTAGTGCAGCTAGCTAAAAAATTAATCAACCTACCCGTTTGTGTATCCGCAGTAGAACCAGAAAAATTTGTCTCAGCAGTAGCTGCTGGCGCAGATTTGATTGAGATCGGTAATTTCGATGCTTTTTACGCTCAAGGGCGCAAATTTGAAGCCGAGGAAGTCTTGGCGTTAACATATCAAACCCGCGCTCTCCTACCAAACATTACCTTATCTGTGACTGTTCCTCATATTCTAGAACTAGATCAACAGGTACAACTAGCTGAAGAACTAGTCAAAGCTGGTGCAGACATCATCCAAACTGAAGGCGGTACTAGCAGCCAGCCATCTCACTCTGGAAGCTTGGGATTAATTGAAAAAGCTGCTCCTACCTTAGCCGCAGCCTATGAAATTTCTCGTGCTGTCTCAGTACCAGTATTGTGTGCTTCTGGCATTTCTAACGTGACTGCACCATTGGCGATCGCAGCTGGTGCGGCTGGTGTGGGTGTCGGTTCTGCAATCAACCAACTCAATAGCGAAGTGGCGATGATTGCTGCTGTGCGTGGTTTAGTAGAAGCCTTGGCAAATACAAAAGTGCTGAGTGCTGAGTGCTGAGTGCTGAGTGCTGTTAGCGGTAGCGCGGCGTTTAGCCGGTGCTGAGTGCTGAGTGCTGAGTTGTGAGTTGTGAGTGCTGAGTTGTGAGTGCTGAGTGGGGTATTGGGAACAAAGTCTTTCCAGTCCCCAATCCCCAGTCCCCAGCTTTGCAATGAGTGGATTTGCAATGAGTGAATTTTAGATTATTCAATCCAAAATCTAAAATCCGTCTTGAAAAGTTTCCTACAGCGGGAAACCCGCCTACAGAACTTTCCGCAAAATCTAAAATCCCTAGTCCCCAGTCCCCAGTCCCTCTACACCAGAATATCCTTTAAAGCATAAATTACTTGTTCTTGCTGCTGGGGTGTTAATTCTGGAAACATGGGTAAAGATAACACCTCATGACAAATTTGCTCTGCTACTGGTAATTGTCCTGGCTGATAGCCAAGATGTTGATAGGCTGGTTGTAAATGTAAAGGGTAAGGATAGTAAACCATTGAACCTATCCCCTTTGCTTGCAGTTGATTGCGTACCGAGTCGCGGTGTGTGGCGGTAGCACCATTTTGTCCCTCACTTAATACGCGGATAGTGTATTGATTCCATACACTCACACCACCAACTAATTCTTGCGGTGCAATGATACTGGGAATTTGAGTGAGGAATTGTTGATAATAAGCTGCGATCGCCTGACGTTGTTGATTCCATTTATCGAGATAACGTAGCTTAATCTGCAAAATTACGGCTTGTATGGCATCTAAACGACTATTTACCCCAATTTCTTCATATTGATAGCGGTTTTTTTGTCCATGCTCTTTAATGATCCGCACCTTAGCAGCTAGCATCGGATCATTAGTGGTGATCGCTCCACCATCACCGCAAGCACCCAGGTTTTTGGTAGGGTAGAAACTAAAGCAACCAAAATGTCCTATACTGCCAACTTTTTGATTATCCCAAATCGCACCTGTAGACTGAGCGCAATCTTCAATCACGGCTACATTGTGAGATTGTGCGATCGCCATCAGTTCTGTCATATCCACAGGCTGTCCAAATAGATGCACTGGGATAATCGCTTTAGTTTGGGGTGTAATTGCTGCTGCGACTTGTTGCAAATCCAGATTAAACGTCTTTGCATCTATATCTACAAACACTGGCTTCGCACCCACAGAAATAATCACTTCGACTGTGGCGACAAATGTAAAAGGCGTAGTAATAACTTCATCACCTGCACCAATTTCTAAGGCGCGTAGTGCCAGATATAACGCATCAGTGCCTGAGTTGCAAGCTACACAATCACTTACACCGTGATAATTAGCAAACTGCTGCTCAAAACTTTCCACTAAAGGGCCGCCAATATAGCGGCCAGAAGCCAGAACCTCTACCACAGCAGCACTAACTTCTGCTTCTAGAGAGGCATATTGCTGCTTGATATCAAAAGCTGGAACAAAATTTATGCTTTGGATCATAAAGTTTTCATTTTATCTGAAGATACAAAAGATACACTACGACTGTCAATTTTTGCACAGGGAATTTTTCTCAAACAAGCTAGCAAGGACTGTCACCTTAGATACGTATTAATCAGGGGTTATTACCGGAATAATTTTATGGGTAAAACTTGGATCAGTGGTAAATTATGAGTGCCTGTTTGCAAACTGACTATTTTGGGGACTAGGAATTTTAGATTATTCAATCCAAAATCCACTCATTGCAAATCCACTCATTGAAAAGCTGGGGATTGGGTATAGAGCATAGTAAAAAATGAAAGGAAGACTTTCCTTCCGTCTTCTCTGTCACCTGTCACCTGTCACCTGTCACCTGTGTTTCTGAGGAGATAAATAACCAATGCAGGATTTAATCAAGTTGGATTTGGTTGATTTAGTGATTGCTGTAGGATTAATGGCGATCGCTATTGGGATATCTGCTTGGGAAAGATTGGGACTAGAGTTAAATTTAGCGATCGCCTCTGGTAGAACCATCCTACAGTTAGCTGTTTTGGGATACATATTAGACTTCATCTTTGCTTTAAACAATTATTGGGCAGTTTTGGCGATTTTAGTAGTTATGCTGACGATTACGGCGATTGTCTCACGAAATCGCATCAGTCAAAAGATTCCTGGTGTATTGCCTTTGGTTTGGGGGGCAATTTTTGTCAGTACCCTGATGACATTGCTGTATACCAACTTCTTAATCATTCAACCAGATAAATGGTACGAACCGCGCTATCTCATTCCTCTGGGGGGGATTGTGTTAGGAAATGGGATGAATGCAGCTGCGATCGCTGGCGAACGTCTAGTTAACAGTATGAACACCTTTCCCAACGAAATCGAAACGCACTTAAGTTTAGGCGCAACCCCTCAACAAGCCACCAGTCAATACCGCAAGGAAGCCATCCGCGCCGCATTACTACCGACAATTAACCAAATGATTTTAGTGGGAATGGTAGCTATCCCTGGAATTACCACGGGACAGTTACTAGCTGGTATCACACCCCTAGAGGCTGTATCCTACGAAATTGTGATTATTTTTATGGTGGCTTTCGCCAACTTACTCACAACAGTTTTGATTACTAAAGGATTGTGTCGTCAGTTTTTCAATTCCGCCGCGCAGTTGGTGAGGTGACGGGTTCAATCAGTGAATAGTGAACTGAAAGATATCAAATTAAGCGACTTATTTACAATCCAATTCAGGAGGTGATTGTACAATGGATAAACTAGAGAATTACCGCGATTGCATTCAAACACTCCTGAGAAATTATACTGCCATCCCCATCGCCAATGGTGAAATCGAATCACAAACCGTTTTCGATATTCAGCAAGACCATTATCAGGTAATGAACGTAGGTTGGGATGGTGATCGTAGAGTGCATGGCTGCGTCTTGCATCTAGACATCAAAGACGGCAAAATTTGGGTACAACATAACTCAACTGAACTGCAAATTGCCCATGAGTTAGCTAATATGGGGATTCCTAAACAAGATATTGTCTTAGGTTTCCAAGCTCCCTATGTGCGAGAGTATACAGGATTCGGTGTTGCATAAGCTTTGTTTTGCATGAATGCCTTTTGGCTTTTTGTACTAGTAGCTCTCCTCACACTAGAATGGGAATTGACGTGAAGTTCTCTATTAACTAAAGTGTCTGACTCATTGCCATTGCGCGATCGCTATCTCGGACTGATTGATGAAATTGTCCAACTCACCCTCCAGGGCAAAATTAGCTCTGTAGAGATGGTGTATCAAATGCTGCAAAAAACTATCTTAGCTGGCACGGGGGAAATCTTCGAGTTAGGTTTGAGCGATCGCCTCAACGCCATCCAAACTCAGGTAGATAGTGAAACAGATGAACTGAAAAAAGCTAAGGCTAACCGGAGTTTACGAGCCATTAAGACAATTCAAAGTCAATGGCAACGGTATAGAGAACAAAATAAAACTACAGAAGCGATCGCCTCCGCCTCTCAAGAAATTACGACAGCTGCGGCTGATGAACGTCTAGCTATATTCTTGCGTCTGACTGACCCCAATCTGAAAAATCCCCTGAACATATCCCAACTACAGCAATTATCCAAATCTTTACAACAATTTGCCCAGTTTAATGAAGATATAGCGCAGATATCCCAAGGCATTACCCGTGGTTTAGCTGCTTGGCAAAGGTTGCAAGACCACTTGGTTAGCTGGATGTATGAGTCAAATCAAGCCCTAGGATTTGGCGGTGTCGCTGGAGAAACTGGCCCTTGGGGAACTTGGGCGAAAAAAGTTAATAGTGAGTTACCCCAAAAATTATTACGTACCTTAGCAGTAGAGCAATCTGCCATTTCATTTGCAGAAACCCAAAGTAATCTCACCCTCAGCGATTGGGTGGAAATAGCGATAATCTTGCAGTATTTGCAACGGGGGTTAGTTAGCTGGTTTGACCAACAAGCATACAATATTCAAGCCGGCTCAAAATTATCGATTTCTACCTTTTTAACCTTTGCTGTCATTTGGAGTCAGTTGGCAAGTGGTTTCCAAAGTCAAGCAGTGTACAGTAATGGCGCATCACAAATCATGCTCCAAATTTTACGCACCTTTGCCCAGCGTCCCTATTTTCCCCTTTATGGTGGGATTTTTGCGTCCTTTTCTGGTAGTTATTTGCGAGATGCCCTAGATTATTTAGATGAACCATTGAAGAAAGTGGCGAGAACTCAGGAAAAAGCGCGAATTTTGACACTTTTAGGGTATTCTCAACGTGCTTTAGGACAATATAAGCGTTCTATACATTTTCATGAGCAAGCATTAGAAATTGCCAGAAACTCAGGCGATCGCCCCTGTGAAATTGCCAATCTCAATCACTTAAGCCGTACTTACGTGCAAGAGAAAAATTATCCTGAAGCGATTAATAATAGTCAAAGAGCATTAATGTTAAGCCGACAAGTAGGCGATGCCTACGGCGGGCAAAGCCAACGCACAGGAGAAGCCAACGCCCTGGTAAACTTAGGTTACAGCGAAGTCATGCAAGCACAACAACTGGAACAAGTAGAACCAGAAACCTATGAAACAGCAATTAACTATTTAGAACAAGGATTAAAGTTATCAGAGAAACTAGGTGATATTCAAAGTAAAGCCTTATGTCTCAGCAGCTTGGGTATTGCTTATTTAGTAATTGAAGACTCACAAAATGCAATTAAATATCTAGAAGATGGTTTTAAAACAGCCCAAATTTCTGGCGATTTATATCTGCAAGGTAGAAATTTAGCTTATCTAGCTGAAGCTTATTATCAATTACATAATTTTGAAAAAGCTGTTTACACTGGTTGTTTAGGAATGTATCTTTTAGAACAAATAGCTTCGCGTGAATGGCGACAACCAGCAGGATTACTAATAATTCTACAAGGGCAGATCGGAGTAGAAGCTTTCCAAAATTTACTCCAACAACATCGCCCTAAAATTATTGCTATTATTGGTGTCGATGGGTATGATTATATTCCCAAGTTGTTAACACAATACCAAGAGTAGTGCTGAGTGATGAGTAATAAGTAAACTTTAACTAATACTATGCAAATAAACTAACTGGAGTCAAAAATTAGAGCTAAATATGACTAATATTTAAAGGCTTTTTTTGGGAAAAATCCTGAAAAATTTGGCATCCGTCTTTAATCACTTTAATTATCAATAGCTGCTTAATGTCGAACTGGAATTTCTATGATGAATTCTGTTCCCTTTCCTATAGTTGAGTAACATTCTAGTTTGCCGCCATGTTTCTCTGTAATGATTTGATAACTGATAGACATTCCCATACCTGTTCCCTTACCAATAGGCTTAGTAGTGAAAAAGGGATTGAAAATTTGTTTTTGAATCTTTTCAGACATCCCCATAGCATTGTCTGTGATGCGAATAGAGACACAATTTTTATCTATAATCTTCGTATGAATATGAATTTGTGGAGTAATCAAAATTTCAGGCTTTTTCATCATTAATTCTTCTAAAGCATCAATAGCATTGGCGATAATGTTCATAAATACTTGATTAAGTTGTCCGGCGTAGCATTCTACTAAAGGTAATTTGTCATAATCTTTAATAACTTGAATAGCTGGATGTTCTGGTTGATCTTTGAGACGATGTTGCAAAATCATTAAGGTACTATCAAGACCTTCGTGGATATTCACTTCTTTGAACTCGGCTTCATCTATACGAGAAAATATTCTTAAAGAAAGTACAATTTGGCGAATACGTTGAGTACCGATTTTCATGGAATTTAGGATTTTTGGTAAATCATCCTGGATGTACTCAAAGTCAATTTCTGTATATAAATCCTGTAATTCAGAGTTATAAGCTAAATTTTGTTGTTGATATACCTGAATTATTCTTAATAAGTCGTGTGTATGTTCTTCTAGATAGCTCAAATTACCGTGAATAAAGTTCACAGGATTATTAATTTCATGGGCCACTCCAGCGACTAATTGACCTAGACTAGACATTTTTTCTGCTTGAACTATTTGTGACTGAGTGTGTTTGAGTTCTTGCAGAGTTTGTTCTAAATCTTGAGCTTGTTGTCTAAGTCGAGCTTCCATTTGTTTGCGTTCACGAAGTGTAGCTTGCTGTTCGCTAATATCGCGTACTACTGAAAGAATGTGAGGTTTATCTTTGTAGTTAAAGAGTTTTGCTGTCACCTCAACGTCGAAGCAAGTACCATCTTTGCGGACGTCTAAGCCCTCACAGTGAAACTCACCTCCAGCCTTAACTGTTGTGATGAATTTCTCAAATAAATGAAAAGAATCAGGATGAATATAATCTGTGGGACTTAAGCCAAAAATCTCTTCTTCTGAATAGCCGTGCATCTGGCAAAAGGCGGGATTAATACTAACAACCTTGCCAGTATCTAAATCCATGACACTGATACCATCACTGACAGTCTCGAAAATGTTGCGATACTGGGCTTCTTTTTGGCGCAGAGCGTCTTCAGCAATTTTACTCTCAGTGATGTCTCGTGCTACAGCATAGATATAGTTATCATAAGCAACTGCAATCCATGATAACCAGCGATAGGAATCGTTTTTGCAACGATAGCGATTTACAAACCGAAAAACCCGTACTCCTTCGCTCAATTTTGACATTTCTGCTAATGTAGCTGCTTGGTCGTCTGGGTGTATTATGTCCAAAAAGGGTATTGACAGTAGTTCAGCTTGGGAATAGCCAAGAATTGCCTCACTTGCGGGATTCACGCGCTGGAAATAACCGTCAAAGCCAGCAATACAGAGAATATCCATTGAGATATTGAAGAAGCGATCGCGTTCATCTTCTACGATTTTGCGTTCGGTGATATCTTCATAAAAACCAAAAACACCAATCACCTCCCCATCAACATTACGCAAGGGAAATTTACTCATTTTGAGCCAAATTTGAGTTCCGTCTTCTCTTATTTGCGATTCTTCATAGCCAAGCTTAGGAATATTGCTTGAAATCACTTCTGCATCATCTTGCCGATGAACTTCGGCAAATTCTTGCCAAGGTAGTTCACAATCTTTCTTACCGATGATGTCTTGGGGTGAGGCCAACCCTGCGTCTTGCAATAGACGTTGATTACACCCTAAAAATCGCGAGTCTCTGTCTTTCCAAAAAATTCCCTGGGGTAATGTGTTTACGACTACTTGCAAAAAGTGTTGGGATGCTTTTAATTCCCCTTCAAGTCGGGTGATGGTTGTACAAGATTCTTGAGTGGATGTTGCTAATTGTTGCTTTAATTCGGCGTTTTGCTGCCGGAGAAGATGAATTTCCTCTTCTAGTGCTTCAACATACATTTATGTATTACCTCCCGATAGCTAACATACTGGAATATTTATACAAAATTTAATTTAAATGCTCCCTGAAAATTAATTGCGGCTCATCCAGTATTATTCCCAAACTAAATGTTTCAATTACTGCTATCAGCAAGAAGATTGCTGGAAAAATTTACAAATAAATAATCGGCAGTGATGGATACCCTGCCGATGCTTATGTCTAAAAATAAATTACGCAACAGTCATAGTAAGTTATGAGTGCTGAGTCTGTTTTGAAATACCTCCTGATTATTCAGCACCGAATTAACGTTTTGCTGTATCAGTTTTATAGCTGTCTAGCTGATACTGGTTGTTCTAAGTAGCCATATACTAGACGAGAAACTTGATTGATAAAACTCTTTGCTCTTGCGTCACCAAAAGGCCTAGCCACCATAATACCTGCTAGGTAACGCTTACCTGAAGGTGTTTGCACAATTCCCACATCTCCTAGCACTCTTCCTAATGTGCCTGTTTTATGGGCAATCACCGCACCTTTACCCAAACCAACTGGTAACAAACTTCTATTTTTGCAGCGTACCATGATGTCCATAACTTTGGCGTTACTGCTGCTACTCAGTAACTTATTATTAGAAATTAAAGCTGCCACGCGGACTAAATCTTTGGCACTAGTTGTGTTAGTACCCTTAAAATCGCCTAGCAGATTGCGAATCACAGTATTTTGCAGTCCCCAACTACGAAACTTCTGATTCAATTTATTTTTGCCGCCCAATCTATCAATCACCATATTGGTAGCAGTGTTGTCACTGATAGTCATCATTCTAGTTACAGTATCTAAAAGACTAAACTTAGTCCCTGCTTTTCTATACTGCATATTTCCTGAACCACCAGTCATCAAGTCACGTCGCATTACCACTGTTTCATTGAGCTTTACTCTACCAGCATCGACTTCTTGGAATAATGCCACTAGAATGGGAAATTTAATTGTGCTAGCCGCAGGAAATATTTTTTCTCCGTTGATGTCTAAATATTCTCCTGTCTCCAGATCCAAGAAAAACATTCCTGGTGAGAGGGAACTGTAGCGAGCCATCAATTTTTTGATTTCAGTATCAAGCTGGGAGATTTCTTTATTTAAAGGAACAACACCTGCAAAATTGGAATTATTACTGATAGGAATAAAAACTTTTTCTTCACTGGCAGTAGATATTAGAGTATCACTCTTCTCAATTGCCGATAGGTTGAGAATCCAGTTTGATCCGGCCTCCCCTTTAACTACTAACTTGTCTGGAGAAGCCGTATAACCTTGTGCTAACTCAACTACGATTCTGGTGGTGTTATCGTCAACTTTGCCAACCCGAATTTCTTTTACTTGTGACCCAAAGCTTTTACGGATTGTATCACTTTTGAGGCTTGTTTGAGGAAGGTCAATGACAATTCTTGTCGGGTTATTAATTAAAAAAGCCCTTGGTTTAACTTCAGAATCAGTGGTGATGCTCAGTTGATTTTTAGCTGGGTTGAAGTTCCATGATTGCAGTCTAGCTGCATTGACTGGAGACGATAAAAGGACTGCGCTGATTAAGCTGAGTAAGACAAAAGGTGATTTCATGTGTGTGAGTTGTGAGGAAGCAATAGAGCGTATGTGCCAGATTTTCTCAGGTTTGTTTAGGTTTTCCGGAAGAAGATCCAACAAGGGTGTACTTTTATGTATTTGCTGACATCGAGACGTTCGTCAAATAAAATAGTTCCAATGCGAAATCAACAAATCAGAGCGATATTTTTTAATAGCATGACAATACACCTGGAAACAGGTATTGCCAAACTGAACAGATTTTATTAAGATTACAACAAATCGTGATCCCATAGTTGCCAAGTTGCTCTTTTTTTGCGGAATGAAGATAGAAAATAGAGTTTTTATTGGTTGATTCAGGTACAAGAAACCCACCCCCAACCCCCTCCTCGCAAGCGAGGAGGGGGCTATGATATAATTCATGCAATTAGGAAAATTTGTATGTTTTTTATGATTTTGAAGGGTTTAAATTGACTCGATTTATTGATTGGAAAGATAAAATATTTTATATCGATATGTAAGGATTGATACGCAAGATAATAACAAAAAAAATATTTTTTAAAATAGGTGAAATTTATTAAACTTGGGTTAATTGACTTGATTTACGACTATAGTCATTAATCAGTAAAATGCTTATGTTTTTAATTAAAAAAAATTGCAGGACTCTTTAAGCTTTGAGAGCGAATTTCCAGAGCATAACTGTAATTATGGTGCATGGAAGGCGATCGCATCTCAATACGGTTATGCTAAATATGTGAGTAACAATATTTACAGCCATTGCGATCGCTTTGCTCGCAATGACCTTCACCAAAGCTTATTGGTAGCTAAAGTCCCCTGAAAATAAGTAAGTATATTATGTAACTTTTTTGGACAAATTATACTTAACCTCAATCTCAAAATTACTCTCCGCCGAGCCTTCCGTCAAAAATGGAATGCCAGTTTTACCACCCAACTTGATGCCAAACTTAACTGTTACCTCCTCAGCTTCAGGTAAGTTTTTAAATGCACCAACAGCTAACTTGGCATAATCACGAATTTTGTCTTGAAAATCTTTAATATTCAGCGTGGGTAAACCATCACGGTATCCAGGCTCTTCCTCTTCTATTACTTCCGGGGCTGTCTTGGATTCTAGATAGATTGTGTATTCTTGATCATCATCTTTGATAATCAAACTTTGTATTTCTGACATTTAAGAGCCTCAGTTAGTTTTTTAGTTATTATTCTAGTAATATTACGGAAAAACATCTGCCAAATAAATATGGCTCGATATGCGCTGGTAATTGGCATTGCCAAGTATGAGAACTTCACTAACCTACCAAAAGCCGTTAACGATGCAGCACAAATCGCACAGCTACTAAGTCAACATGGTCGGTTTGATGTTCAGCCATTACCAGGGAAGTTAATCGAGAGTGAGAATATTTGGCAAGTCACGCCTGATAAAAAGTTAACGGGTAAAGACCTCGGACACGCATTGAGAGTATTTTTGCTAGAAAAAGCCAAAGGTGCGGAAGCATTAATTTATTTTGCTGGACATGGCTTTGAAGCAACTAGCCTGACAGGAGAACCGAAAGGATATTTGGCGACATCTGATTGTAGTAAAGATGGACAAAATGCGATCGCCTTTGATGATTTCAATACCCTGATTAGTAAATCCCAACTCAGCAGCCTGGTGGTACTGTTGGATTGCTGTTATGCAGGCTCTTTACTAGAGAGAAGCTTTATCAAGTCTAGTTTTTCGGTATTCAACAGTAAACAAGACTATTGTTTAATTACCGCCTCCCGTGCTTTTGAAAGAGCGAGGGAAGATGCTGAAGGTGGAATTTTTACCCAGGCGGTGTTAGCCGGGTTAGCTAACTCAGAAGCGGATGAGGCTACCGGAGAAATCAACGCCAATGATTTGATGAGCTTTGTGACACGCAAACTCAAAGGAAGCGGCCAAGAAGCAATTTATATGGGTGGTGGTAGGTCAATTCCTCTAGTTTGGTATCCGCCGAGAAATCCGGTAGCAGTTGGGGTGGTGAGTGAAGAATGTCCCTACCGAGGTTTAGAAGCTTTTGATAAACAACACGCCAAATTCTTTTTTGGTCGTCAAAAAGTTGTTAACTACATCCAACAAAAACTAGCACAGGCGAATTTTGTCCCGATTATTGGCGCGTCGGGAAGTGGTAAATCTTCCGTGGTGCGGGCGGGTTTGATTCCAGTGTTAGAAAAAAATGGTTGGCGAGTCTTAGAACCAATTATGCCGGGAGTTGAACCGTTAGCAGAGTTAAAACGAGCCTTTACCCAGTTGTTTGAACGCACGCAAATTAGAGAAATTTCGGCGTTGATTGACACAGAAGGTTTATCTTCGGTAATTTCTCGGCTGACTGGTTCTGAGCGTTGGTTGTTGGTGGTAGATCAATTTGAAGAGATTTTTACCCTTGGTGCTAGGGAAGAAGAGAGACAGCGATTTATTGAGTTGTTGACTCAAGTTGCTGAAGGGCGGTTAGCAATTGTCACTACGATGCGAGCTGATTTTCTGGAATACTGTTTAAGCTATGAATCGCTGACACAACTAATTCAGGAACAGGCTGTGTATATGCCGCCATTGTTGGGTGCAGAATTAGAAGAAGCGATCGCATCTCCAGCTATGTTACAAGGTTATCAATTAGAAAGGGGATTACTGGGAGCGATTCAGCAAGAAGTATTAGGACAAGAGAAAGGCTGCTTACCATTATTGCAGTTTGCCCTGACTGAACTTTGGGAACAGCGCGATCAAAAAACTCACCAGTTGACAGTTGCTAAGTTTAACGAACTAAGTGGAGTAATTGGGGCGTTGAATCGTCATGCAGAAAACCTATATGCAGGTTTCACAGAACTGCAACAAACTTGGGTAAAGCGAATTTTCTTAAAGTTGGTGCGTACTGGTGCAGCAGATAAGGATACCCGCCAGCGACAAACGAAAAATGAATTGTTGAGTGTTGCTGGTGATAACTCAGATGAGCAGCTAGTCATAGAACAAGTTTTAGAAAAGCTGATCCAAGGACGCTTAATAGTAACTGACACCGAAGCCAGAGAAGAAGTTTGGATTGATTTAGCTCATGAAGCCTTAATAGAAGGTTGGCAGAGGTTGCGAGAATGGCGACAACAAGACCGAGACTTGCGACGGTTACGTGATAAATTCGCCGATGCTTTGCGAGAGTGGTTGCACAAGGGAGAAGATGAACAATACCTCATGCCCAGAGGATTGTTAGCAGAGGTGCGGAAAAATTGGGAAAAGTTACAACCTTATTTATCATCGCAGGCTAAAAAGTTTTATCAGTGCAGTGATGTTGATGAAAAAGAACGCATTGCCGAACGAAAAATTGCTCTCAAAGTCCGCACGGAAGCTTTGTTGCAAGAAAAAGCGGCAACTATCAAGAAAATACTTGCTGTAGAACCCCTCAAAGCTTTATTTATGGCAATACAAGCCATAGGTGAGAACTTGGAGAAAATGCCAGAGCAAATTCTCGCTCCAGTTCCGAATAGCCTGCAACAAGCGATGAAAGCATTCACTCTCTTCCGTGGTCATCAGGATGTGGTCTGGTCTTTGGCTGAACCCTTCCGTGGTCATCAGGGTAGTGTCAATTCCGTCGCCATGAGCAGGAA
>NZ_JAYGGZ010000003.1:24430-90866 GCF_034931465.1 Anabaena sp. UHCC 0399
AATTGGGTCTATTCCGTCGCTATGAGCAGGGATGGGCAGACGATTGTCAGTGGAGGTGTTGACGGCACTGTGCGCTTGTGGAATCTCCAAGGTCTGCCCTTGGCTGAACCCTTCCGTGGTCATCAGGGTTCGGTCAAATCCGTCGCCATGAGCAGGGATGGGCAGACAATTGTCAGTGGAGGTAATGACGGCACTGTGCGCTTGTGGAATCTCCAAGGTCTGCCCTTGGCTGAACTCTTCCGTAGTCATCAGGGTTGGGTCAATTCCGTCGCCATCAGCAGCGATGGACAGACGATTGTCAGTGGAGGTGATGACGGCACTGTGCGGTTGTGGCCTGGTGGCGTGCGTGCGTGGTTGCAAGTCTGTTGTGATAAGTTGCGTGATCATCCCATCTTCACAAATCCGCAAACTGAGGAGGCAAAAGCCGCTTGCGAAGTCTGCCGTAAATATGTTTGGAGTAAAGAAGGTGATAGATGAGAGTGCGTAGCTGTGCTAATCAGAAGCTTTGTAGATAAAAACAGGAAGTTTCTTGTTTAAAACTAGAACTGTCTAGCTTTAAACAACAACTGTCGAGGTTAAAACTAAAACTTTTCAGTTTGAAACTCAAAATGTCGAGTTCAGAACACGAAACTTCAAGCTAAAAACAGAAAACTCCGAGTTCAGAACTAGAACGTTCCTGTTTGAAACGAAAAACGTCGAGTTCAGAACATGAAGCTTCATACTTAGGACGCAAAACTTCAACCTCAGAACTCCAACATCCGAGATTTGAACTGCAATGATGGTGTGTGAAAAGCGATCGCCCAGTGTAGCGTTAGTCCGGGTTATCTTCTATTTGAATTTCTTGTTCATATTTTGCGATCGCTTCTTCAATGATGTCATTACTAACATCAGAAATATCAGATTTAGAATAAATTGTAGTGAGGATGATTCCTTGAGCAGTTTTCAGATAATAAATTACTCGATAGCCACCACTTTTTCCTTTTTGAACATCGCTATTTTTGAGACGAACTTTGAAAACTTGATATTTAACTCCAGCAATTCTATCTCCAGGAATTTCACCTGCTTGAAGTTCCTCAATTAATGGTTGTATATCACTACGAATTGAACGATAACGTTTAGCAAGTTCTCGTAAATCTTTTTTAAAACGAGGAGTAAGAGCGATTTGAATTGCTGGTGGTTCACTCTGCATCAATACCTTCCCACATTTCCGAGAGGGGTATAGTTTGTCCACTCAATGCCTCTCGTATGCCTTGGTGAATGCCTTCAATTACTATTTCAGTGGGTGTTTCCTCAGCAGATAACTCTTCCTTTAAGCCTAGACAAAAATAGTGAATTACGTCGTAAATTTCAGCTAATTTATCTTCGGGGATGTCTTGCAGTTCTTGGACAATTTTCTGGATCAGCATAAGTCAAACCTTTGATATTGGGTGGTTAATTGGGTTTACGCTTCGTTTATTATGGCTCATCTTGAGAATACGGCAGAAAAGCACTTTGCTATAAAAACAGGAAGTTTTGAGCTTAAAACGACTGGATCAACAATAATGGTGATTAAAGAGCGATCGCTGCCATAATGACTAACCTAGCTAAGATGCGATCGCCTGTATATCCCTGATTCGATATACCAAAACAGCTTTGAATGGTAGATTATTGATGCTGACCTATGAATAAATCTATCAAAGCTATAGAGCCAGAACTATTATGAAATTTCTACACCGTCCTGATCTATATGGCTGGTCTCATTTCAACCCGGCGAGAAATATTGATTTCAATGGGATTGCCTGGATTCGTCCCGGTGGTAACATCTTGATTGATCCTGTGGCTCTATCTAATCACGATTGGAATCACTTAGAATCCTTGGGTGGTGTGGATTGGATTATCATCACCAACTCAGACCATATTCGGTCAGCCAAGGAAATCGCTGATCAAACCTATGCGAAGATAGCTGCGCCTATGGGAGAAAAAGAGTCTTTTCCCTTAATGTGCGATCGCTGGTTAGCTGATGGTGATGAGTTTGTTCCCGGACTAAAGGTGCTGGAAATGCAAGGTTCTAAAACTCCGGGAGAGTTGGTACTCTTACTAGAAGAAACTACCTTGATTACCGGGGATTTGGTGCGAGCCTACAAAGCTGGTAGCTTAGGTATATTACCCTATGACAAGCTGCTGAATAAAGCCGAGGCTGTGGCTTCAGTTCGCAGATTAGCAGCCTTAGAGAAGGTGGAAACTGTATTAGTCGGTGATGGTTGGTCAGTTTTTCGAGATGGGCGCGATCGCTTAAAGGAACTAGTGGCGACTTTGGGATAAATTGGAGGCTAGCCTGATTCTGATCAGCTCTGTGATAGATTGAGATTTTAGATAGCTGAAAAGACTGCAATGACCTCTAAAATAACTTACCCTCACATAGAAAAGCCAGAGAGTCAGCCTGCTTACTTACAAAGACTTCCTCGTATCCGAGTCGCTCAAATTGTCATGGATTATTTAGCGTATGGCTGGTCAGTTGAGGAGATATGCCGTCAACATCCTTATTTACACCCGGCTGAAGCCTACGCAGCAATGGGGTATTATTTTGACCATCAAGAGGAAATTGACAGCGAAATTAGTGCTGAATGGGAACAAGCACAGCAATCTAAAGTTCAGGCTACAGCCTCTCCTTTTGTTGTGCGAATGAAAGCTAAGGGACTTTTATAGTGACAATTCAGCTATACATGGATGTTCACGTTGTCAGCTTGATATAATATCGCCCACATCCTAAATCTGATTTTGATCTGTGGACGAAGTAAAATTACATAGAATTCTTCTTGGATTTGTGTTTAAATTTACTAGAATTAGCTTGTTTTGCTCCCCAAAGACCAACCGCCAGTATTCCTAACATCAATGAGGGTTCAGGAATGGGATAAACTCGACGAAACTCAATAGGTGTATTAACTACTAAATCACCTTGAGCGTTGAAAATCTGATCTAAAGAATCGATCCGATCCGCCCAGACAGTAACATTAGAAACCACTCTCAACCCAAAACCTGCTGGACAGCCATTAGGTTCGTTACTACCTTTGTAATAGTCAGTCTCTTGCCAAATAAGGTTCAAGTCACAACTGGTTATTGGCAAATTACTAGTTGGTATTTTTCGCGTAGACTGAGGTGCGTTACATAAACCTCGCACAAAAGTATTGTCTAAAAAGCTACGAATACTCAAGTTTACTCCAGTATTGCCTTGACTGAAGGAGTAAAGGCGTAAACGTTCAAAAGAGGAACTTTCTTGTTCAAAATAAATATTCTTGACATCAGCTAGAGAATTTGAACTGTCTAATTGGACACTACAGCTAGTAATGCTAATAAGTGGTACAGTAGCCTGTCCCATCACCTGTTGAGAATTATCAAACATACCAGTAAACCAATTTGCTACTTGGTTTAACTGTTGAGCAAGTGGTGGCGCAGTAGCAACAGCACGAGTTGCATGAGTGACTGTCAGCACTGATAGTAAAAATGACAGTGTATATACTTTGAGTTGATTCATCATTTACTACAATATCTTCAACTCAAAGTATGCTAGAAAATGATTACTTCTAACCGCTATTGCTTGATTTAGATTCATAAATCTCAAAAAGCAATTATTCAGGTAAAACTCAATTTGTTGCTATCTGAGCTTCTTGATAAATTATCTCTTGGAATTGAATCACATCTTTTTGCGGGTCAGAGATGCTAACTTTTACACATACCTGTTCTCCCAGGTTGACTGAACGTTTGAAGACCATTGGTAACTGTAAACCCAAGTCTTCTATCAGGATGAGTGCTAAGTTACTGTCTTCCCGTAGCCACATTAAGACTGTGACTGGCCAAATCTGCTCTGGATGACGGCGTAAATACTCTAATGCCCAGTATCTATTTGTTTGCCGTTCTACCATTGTCACCTCTTGGGTGGTGCTGGTGACGGTCATCATCACTTCTTTGAGTTGTTCGGCACTAAAGGGCAGAACTTCCCCCCGCAGGTGGGCTTTAAGTTGAAAGTGGGTGAGCAAATCACTATAACGACGAATGGGAGAAGTTGCTTGAGTATAAGTATTCAAGCCTAAGCCAGCATGACGCACAGGAGTAATACTCATTTCACTCTTGGGCATACAACGCCGCATTGCACAGGAGCGGACAAATCCTGCCGGTAGCAAGAGTAATTCTTCGTCTGGGGGTAACTCTGGCTGTGGCTGACCGCGAAAGGGTAAGGGAATGTTGTGTTCTTGACCGTAACGGGCTGCAACTTCTCCAGCCAGAATCATCATTTCTGCTACTAAATGCCGCGATAGGGAATCATCTAAGATGTCGATACTAATATCGTCATCTTTAACTTTAATCATCGCCTCTGGCATATTAATGCTGATTGCACCTTGATTGTAACGCCAAACTTTCCGCTTCTTTGCCCAAGTGGCGATCGCCGCAATTTCTGGTTCTGCTTGTACTCCTAATTGCAACATCTCATCTACATCTTCGTAGGTGAGGCGGTAGGTAGGTTTAATCAAACTGGGATGAATGGTGTAATCTTCTACTCCACCATTGGCATCTAAAATAATCCCAAAGCTCAAAGCACAACAGACTTTTCCCTGTACCAAACTCATTGGCCCAGTTGCCAATACCTCTGGAAACATTGGAACCATGCCAGTAGGTAAATATACGGTACTACCCCGCTTTCTCGCTTCTAGGTCTAAGTCATCTTCTGGTGCTAACCAACGGGTGGGGTCGGCAATATGCACCCACAGTCTTTCTCTGCCATCTGATACTTGTTCCCAACTCAGCCCATCGTCAATCTCAGTGGTGCTTTCGTCATCTATTGTGTAGACTTTCAGATGGGTCAAATCAAGGCGATTTGTATCTGAGTCTGTTGGCAGATCATCCAAACGCTGTTGCGCCACTTCTAATACCTTGCTAGGAAACTGGACGGGAATCGCAGAACGACGCAGGAATAAATTCTCAGTCGCACTCCACCACCCCAAATCTACCAATAATTGAAATGCTCCTTGGGGGGTTGCAGGTCGCCCCAGCATATTCATTGTTTCTAAAACTGGGGCTGGTGGGGGATAGGCACGCGCTAGAGAGTCATAGTTGACTCCCACCCTGACAATATCCGCCAACAGTGCTGCGTACTTTTCTAAAGCTTCTAGACGTTGGCGGTCATGTCGTTGCCACTCGACGGCTTCACCTTGCAGTGCCTGTTCTACTCGGACTAAAAATTCCTGCTGTCCCCTAGCTTTGAGAGCTTCTACTTCTATTTGGTGTTTACGTTCTGCTACTTGTGCCGTCGTTCTCGGCTCGTAAGCATCACCTTTTTGCTTGAAATAGAGTTTGTCATCTGACAATAGGCAATGGGCAGCGTAACAAGGGGCTGATTCTGATTCGGAAAACAGCAGATTAGCCATTTGGGATGGTGTGACTGTTTCCCCATCTTCTACCAACAATTCCCAAGCCACTTCCAAGCTAGAGGGGTCTAAATAAGGCTTGACCTCTTCTAAAAAGGCTGGAATTTCCGATGACTTGTAAGTTTTACCGTTAACTGTATATGTAATTTGTCTAGGCGCGAGGCTGTGGGATTGACCGCGTTCATCTACCACAAACCAACGGGTCTTTCCGTCTGGACGGTCTATCACGCCCAAACGGCGATCGCCTTGAACCCTAAATTCAACTAGCGTCCCCTTCTCCACAACTCTCGCTATTATTATTGGTTAACAAATAAGTTTTAGATTTTGGAGTTGAATAATTGCTACTTAACCCAAAATCTCATGATTTTAACTGTAGAACAAGATTTTATCACTGACTGAGATTTTAGATTGTGGACTCAGACAATCTAAAGCTACATATCACCATTTATGTAGCTTTTCCCGCTCATCCAAAATCTAAAATTCTCGCCACTGACTCAAAAAATTAGGCTTCCGCATTAATAAATGGCAATAATGCCACAATCCGCGCCCTTTTAATCGCTAATGTCAATTCTCGCTGCTGTTGACAAGTCAATCCCGTGATCCGACGTGGCAATATCTTACCGCGCTCAGTTACAAACTTCCGCAATAAGTCAACATCTTTGTAATCAATTGGTTCTCCAGGCTTAATTGGAGACAAACGCCGACGATAATAACTCATCTTTACTTGATTTCCTTGTGAACGGTATGTTTATTGCAGTGGGTGCAGAACTTAGCAAGTTCTAAGCGGTTGGTAGTGTTACGACGGTTCTTAGTTGTTGTATACCGTGAAACACCAGGGGATCTTTTGTCTGGATTTGTCCGACACTCAGTGCATTCTAGTGTCACTATGATGCGGACACCTTTACTTTTAGCCATAATCTTACAAACAATAAAGCCTGAAGAGAATTAACACAAATAACTATCTTCTCACATTTCGGCGCAAAGTTCCAACTAATCGTTTAATTTTTAAGTCTAACGAGTAGCCCCGACGCGACGAAACAATGAAAGTTCCAGCATAACGGTCGTGCAAAGCTTGGCGCATCTGGGTATCAGATAACGCTGCACTACAGTCAATTGCTAGGGGAATCACTAGCAGTATAGCAGTGGGATTGGCACTAATATTGCCCAAGGCAACAGATACCAAAATTGCCCCAAAGCAAATTATAGCTTCTCTTTTAAATAGTGCTAGCAATTGGGGAATTCTGCCGACAACTTGTCCGTCTTCTACTTCTAGCACTTTTAAGTCAAACGCCCACCGCCCTAAACTTTGCCCTTTGTTGTTGAATACCACTAGTACCCGCAAAATCAGCCAACCGAAGATAAACACTAAAATTTGGATGAATTGAATACTACCTTGATTACTTCCCAATAGAGAACTGACTAGCCAGACAACGAGAAAATCCAATCCCAAGGCCATACCGCGCCGATTAATCTCAGCTTTGGGATAGTGTTTTTGAGGAACTCGTTCGATAGTCATAGAGATTGGGGATTGGGTATTAGAGGGTAATTTTAAAGTTTGTAGTAAGAACTTTAGTTCTTATTCTGCGCTGTTTTAAAGCACCCTAGGATTTAATGTTTACTTGATAAATCATAAGCAAAAAAATTGTAGGTTGGGTTAAGCGCAGCGCAACCCAACATTGATCTCGGATAACCAATATGGATCTTGGTGTTGGGTTTCCTTCCGTCAAACGCCACTCGCCCCAAGCCGGGAGACCCGTCCAAGGCGGTGGCTTCCCAACCTACATATAATGCACAAAATTAGGCGTGTTAATCCATTTACGATTGAATGTTGACTAAAATCAATAATTTGAGGCGATCGCTATGTTATCAGTCAGGGATGCAGCAGATATTATTTTTAATTTAGTTCAACCACTAGATAGCCAACAAGATACAGAGGTTGTAGATTTATTTGCCGCCAATGGACGAATTTTAGCAACGCCTGTCACCAGTCCCCTAGATTTTCCCCATTGGGATAATTCGGCGATGGATGGCTACGCGGTACGTTATGAAGATGTCCAAAATGCTAACGCCGAACAACCAGTAAAGTTAGAAATTATTGCAGAAATTCCCGCAGGCCATCAACCAAAGTCTACTCTACAACCGGGACAAGCCGCGCGAATTTTTACCGGGGCAGTGATGCCCAAGGGTGCGGATACTGTAGTTATGCAAGAGAAGACGCGCCGGGAAGATAACTGTGTTTTGGTTCTCACTGCATCCCAACCAGGGGAATTTGTTAGACGCAAAGCTGCTTATTACGAATCAGGTACACAATTATTACCAGCCGGGATTAGGTTAAATGCGGCGGAAATTGCCGTGTTAGCAGCAGCCCAGTGTCCGCAAGTCAGGATTTACCGTCGTCCTCGTGTGGCAATTTTTTCTACAGGGGATGAATTGGTGACAGTTAATCAACCTTTACAACCAGGACAAATTGTTGATTCTAATCAGTATGCTTTAGCTGCTTTAGTGCGACAAATGGGGGCAGAACCGATATTATTAGGCATTGTTAAGGATAACCCAGCAGCTTTAGAAGCAACAATTCGGCAAGCTATCGCTAACGCCGATATAGTGATTTCTTCTGGTGGTGTTTCTGTGGGAGATTATGACTACATTGACAAAATTCTGGATTCATTGGGTGCGATAATTCATATCCGTTCTGTAGCCATGCGCCCAGGAAAACCCCTCACAGTCGCCACTTTCTCCCAGTCCTCTATATATTTTGGTTTACCAGGAAATCCGGCGGCGGTGTTGGTGACTTTCTGGCGATTTGTGCAACCAGTCATCAAGAAACTGGGGGGACTGACTGGGCGTTGGGAAGCAGAATTAGTTAAAGTGCGATCGCATGATGAATTGCGATCGGACGGGAAGCGGGAAACTTATATTTGGGGACGGTTGCGTTTAATTAATGGAGTTTATGAATTTCACAAAGCTGGTGGTAGTCATAGTTCTGGGAATTTAATTAATTTAGCTCAAACTAATGCTTTGGCTATGCTGCCGGTAGGTCAAACATTAATTCCACCGGGGGAAGAAGTGCGAGTTTTACAAATATTCGGATGATTCACGCAGTAGACGCTTTGCGGCTTCCCGCAGGGTGGCGCAGAGGCGCAGAGAGAGAAAAGAGAGTTTTGGATTATTGGCGTGTGTAACGATGTTTGACTCCGATGGGGAAGTATTCGCGATCGCCCATTGGTGCTAATGTGATTTGGGGTGTTTGGTATTCTTTGGGGACGTAGTTGGCAAATTCGCCGTTAAGTCGCAACAATTGGGTGAGAATTGAGGTTGCTATGGTTTGGCGTTTGTCTTCAGAACTTTCAACATCTGTTGCTAATTCTACAACTACAGATAAAAAGCGGTTTTTGTCGGTGTCTTCTTTTACCTGCAAGACGAATTTACCTGTCACCCACTCTTTAATGACTGGTTGTTCTAATCCTACTGTCACATTTTCGGGGTAGATATTTGCACCAAAATAGGAGACTGTAAAGTTAGATCGTCCAAAAACGTAGACGAATGGTAGTTGATGAATACCTCTAGGTGGTTGCTGGGTGTGGGGAGTAAGATTTTCCAGTGGATTGAATCCCCAATCTGCTAAGAACTGGAGCATGGCATCATAACTAATGATTCCGCCAGTGTCTAAGATGTTGTACCGTATTAGGGGAATACCGTTATTTCCAGAAAACAATAATTGCCCGTTCTGGACTTCAAAAAAGCGGCTAACCGGGTCATACTGCACTAGTGTAGGTAAACGTGATTCCCCAAATAAAGCTTTTGCAGCTTCGGGATTTTGTGCTAAAAAGCGGCGAATGCAAATACTTAATGGTGTCTCATTGCCCAACACCCCTGCATCAGCTGTACCGTAAAGTGATGCTGAATCGTAGCAGGGATTTTGAGAACCCACCCTTTCACCTACTAAACTTCGCCATTCTTCGCTGAATACTTCACCCGCCATCACAAATTTAATCTGGTAGCGTTGCCACTCTACACCACGGGCAATGCCTGTATCAATTACATCTTTTAGAAATGGTGGATATCCTAATAAAACTACCTGTGCAAAATTACCACCGAGTTCCTCTACTACGCGCAAGATTTCTTCTTTATTGTTACCGGGGGTAATAACGGTGATGGGGTAGCCTTTGCTAGCAAGATAACGACAGCAATTTGTAGTGAACATCCCACCAACCCAAGTACCAAGGGTAAAGCAAATGACTGCGAGGGTGGTTTTAGTATCGGCGGCGAAACTGTCGTGAAAAATTTGCTCAAAGCGTGTAACGATTTGTAATTCATCGGTGAAGAACCTCGGCCAGAATGTGGGTTTCCCGGTAGAACCAGAGGAAGCGGCTATCATATCGCAACCCTCTAGTTGTCCATCGCGGCATAAATCAGCGAGAGGATAACGTGAGATATAATTTTCTTTAGCGATCGCTGGAATTTTCTGAAAATCACCCCAACTTTCAATCGTATCTGGCTGAATTTCCCTTTCTGCTAAAAAAGCCTGATACGCCGGGACATTAGCAGCCACATCATGAAACAAATCCAAGACAGCCGATTCCCCAGAAGAGTTGATATGCTGCTGTAACAAATCCTCTAGAGGGGTAGACACAAAATCTTCCCATACCTTGATTACTTGCTGTCCTCTTGATTTGTGTTTCATAATTAGTCACCTATCACCTGTCACCTGTCACCTATCACCTTCTTAAAAGAATATTCGTAAATTGAAGCATATTAGTTGTAGTAATTTAAAAAACCCCTCATCTATCCTTCAGCACCATGCAAGTCTATTGCAGTAAAAAACACGCTAATAATAGCAGTAATCATTTTTGCATTCATTGCGGTGAACCTTTGTCTATTGCTGTTGGACAAGTTATAGACAATCGTTATCGGCTGGTTCGTCAAATAGGACAGGGTGGTTTTGGACGTACTTATCTAGCTGAGGATAAAAAGAAATCTAATCAAACCTGTGTTTTGAAGGAATTTGCACCCCAAGTCACAGAAAAACAGGATTTACAAAAGGCTAAGGAGTTGTTTGAGCGAGAAGCAAACGTCCTCAAAAAACTTCATCATCCCCAGATTCCCATGTTTCACGCTTCACTACAAGTAAAAATGGGGAGTCAGGATTTTTTCTTTTTGGTGCAAGACTATGTAGAAGGCGATAATTTTGACCAAATATTAGAACAACGCCAAAGTCAAGGTAAAACTTTTACAGAAGCAGAAGTTATCACTTTATTACAACAACTTTTACCTGTTTTATCCTATATTCACTCTTTAGATGTAGTTCACCGCGATATTTCTCCTGATAATTTAATTTGGCGGCGTTCTGATAATTTACCTGTACTGATTGACTTTGGTGGTGTGAAGCAATTACCAGCTTCTCAGGGTTTTTGGTTTACTAAGTTGGCTGTCAATCATACTCTGTTGGGTAAAAAAGGCTACGCGCCAGAAGAACAATTACGACAAGGGAAGGTATATTTCAACAGTGATTTATATTCTTTGGCGGTGACAGCGTTAGTTTTATTGACAGGGAAAGAACCGCAAAAACTATACGACAGCTATCAAGGAATTTGGCGTTGGGGTAGGGAAATTAATGTCAGCTTTAAGCTAGAAGCTGTGTTAAAAAAGATGTTGGCGTATAAACCAAGCGATCGCTATCAAAATGCTGATCTAATTCTCAAAGATTTACCATCACCAGATGTGACTAAACCACCTGTGACTCATCTTACCAAGATTAAGACAATGATAGTTGCCCCTGGACGTAAAGCAGGGGTAATCGTTAGTAAATTCCATAACAAAACTCAAGCCGTAGCCCAAAAGTTACCTCTCCCTGGTTGGCTACGTCCTTTTGCAGTCAGTTTTGGGGGAACAGCTTTAGTTATATTGACTGGCGCAGGGACTTTTGCGGTAGTAAACTCACTGATTCGAGGTGTCTCTTCAATCACTCCACCACAAATTTCTTTACCCCAAATACCATCGTTATCTAGTCCTACTAGTCAACCAGTTAGTGACAAAAATAAAATTACCCTGAGTCAAGTTTTAAGTCGTCGCCAACAGCTAGAAGTTCCTGAACCCTTTTTTATTAAGACAGTAGACGGCTTATTCTATGCCCAAAAACCGGAGTTAAACGGACGTAGCCTCACTTCTAACCCAGAAGACGCAGGTTTGCGAGATGAATGGTCTGCTGTCGCTAGCGATTTATTGAATAAAATAGAACAGGCTAAACTCAGTACAGCAACTCGCCGTCAACTGGGAAGCTATACAGAGAGAGATTATCAAACTTGGAGACGACAAGCCCGTTCTGGACAACTGGGAAATTACACAGTCAATGATCTGAATAAGGATACTAATCAAAAATTTGATCAGTTGTTTCCAGGTCAAGACCGTGGGAAACTGAATCAACGGACTTTAGGTCAAGTTTGGTATGCGATCGCAGATGAACAAGTGAAAAATAGGGGACAGATGAGAGGTGACAGGTGACAGTGAAGAAGATAAGGGAGAATTGAATTTTGCCTCAATGACTAATGAGTAATGAATAATATTCAACCAGGGCTAACTTTAGGCGATCGCTATGTGATTGTACGTCAAATCGGTCAGGGAGGATTTGGACGGACTTATTTAGCTGAAGATATTAACCGTTTTCGCGAACTTTGTGTTTTAAAAGAATTTTGTCCTCAAGTTCAAACAGACTACGTTTTACAAAAAGCAGAAGAACTGTTTCAGCGTGAAGCTAGTGTTCTCTATAAGTTACAACATCCCCAAATTCCTCGCTTTCGGGAACAGTTTCACATTAATTTAGAAGGTAAAGAATATTTATTTTTAGTCCAAGATTATATAGAAGGACAAAATTATAGTTATTTATTAAATAGCCGTAAACAACAGGGTTTACGATTTACAGAATTAGAAATTAAGCAACTTTTACAGCAAATTTTACCAGTGTTGGATTATATCCATTCCTTGGGTGTGATTCATCGTGATATTTCGCCAGATAATTTAATTCTTCGCACTTTTGACCAGCTACCAATATTAATTGACTTTGGTGGTGTCAAACAAGTAGTCGCCGCCGTTGCTTCCCAATATTATCAACCGGGGATAGCTGCACCGCCTCCCGCCGCTACCCTACTAGGTAAGGTAGGATTCGCACCACCAGAACAAATGCAAACCGGTGCAGTGTCTCCCCATAGTGATTTATATGCTTTGGCGGTGACTGCAATAGTTTTGTTGACAGGTAAACAACCCCAAGAATTAGTCGATAATTATAATCTCTCTTGGCAATGGCGACGGGAAATTACCCTCAGTCCGCTATTAGGACAAGTATTAGATCAAATGTTAGCTCCTCGACCGGGCGATCGCTATCAGTCAGCCCAACAAGTTCTCGAAGCACTAAATCCCACACCTGTCTATTATCCCCCCACTCAAGCACCTATCCCCCCAGTCGCACCGACATCAGCCACACTAGCTGTCTCTCCTACTCCCCCTATTGTTCCTAGTTCCCCTGCTTCCCTTCCTCCCGAACCTAAAAGTCAGTGGACAGCAACTAAAACTTTCCTTGCGGTGTTGGCGTTAGTTACTACTGGGGGATTAATTTGGTGGGGAGTCAGTGGAAGAACTGGGAATCAAGTCATAGTCGATTCTACACCTACACCAACTATTACCCAGCCTACCAATCCCCTAGATAAATACTCGCCCACAGAACGACGACGCAAACAAAGATTAAGCGATCGCCGTCAACAATTGGGTATAGACTTTAATTTCTACGTTAATTTAGTCAATCAAATCTTTTGGGAACAAAATCCTACTTTAAAGGGACGCACTCTCAGCGATGAACCAATAGATGAAAGTTTGCGGGCAGAATGGGATAAAATTGCTGGTGGATTACTCGAAAAACTTGCACCATTAAGTACCAAATCACGACGGCAATTAAATACTTATACTGCCGCAGAACGCGATCGTTGGAAGGTAGATATCAATCAAGTTAATGTTAGTAGTCGCGCTTTGTATGATTTGGGTGATGCAGCTTTCTTTAACGCCTTCCCAGAACGAAAAGGCCAAGACTTCATTAATCAGCCTATAGGACAAGTTTGGCACGCTTTTGTTAGTGACAAACTTAATGCCATCATTGCAGGTAGTGCTTTCCAAAAAATCGTTTTTGATCAAGATGCTATTAATAAAACTATCAGTGGTAATTTAAAACCTGGTGCGGGTAAAGTTTTTATTGCTGATTTAGCTCAAAATCAAACTTTAGATTTCCAGCTACAAGCAAACCCCAACGTTTTGTTATCAATTTATTCGCCTTCCGGGAAAATTATATTTTTAGAAGATTCTACGCAACGGACTTTAACAACAGAACTACCAGAATCGGGATTTTATGAATTTGTTGTGGTGTCCACTGCATCCACATCAGCAGATTATCAACTCAGCCTTACAGTCAAAAATCCCACCCCACCAGAACCAACACCAACTCCCACAGAAACACCCACACCCACACCCACAGAAACCCCGACAGAAACACCAACACCAACCCCTAATTAAATACTAAAGCTTGAAATTCATCAATTAGTTTTTACGGGGTAGCTTAAGGGTAAAAATACTGCCTTGACCTAATTCACTCTGCACATCTATACTACCGTGGTGAGCTAGGACAATTGCTTGAGCGATCGCCAACCCTAATCCAGAACCGCCAGTGCTACGAGAGCGATCGCTATGCACTCGATAAAAGCGATCAAAAATGTGTGATAATTTTGACTGAGGAATACCAATACCTGTATCCTGAATTTGAATCACAGCATAATTATCACTACGGTTTAAAGCAACTATTACTTTACCACCTGATGGTGTATACTGAATAGCATTGATAGTTAAGTTAGAAATCAAACGATAAAGCTGGTCTTGATTAGCGATAATATTTACAGGTATCGATACCAGAATCCGAGATGTGAGGGTGATATTTGTGGCGATCGCTAATGCAGCAAACTCCTCTATTAAGTCATTAATAATATCATCTAAACAACAAATCTCACGCCGCATTGGCACAGGTTGACTATCTAAACGAGATAGTAATAATAAATCAGTTACAAGATTAGTCAACCGTTGATTTTGACGGTGTAGAGTTTGTAAAGTTTCCCGCGCCTCTAATTCATCCAATTGTGACATCAAAAGTGCTGATTCTACAGTTGCTTGAGTAGCGGCTAGAGGTGTGCGTAATTCGTGGGCTGCATCGGCTGTAAATTGCTGAGTTTGTCTGTAAGATTTATAAATTGGTTGCATTGCTAATCTAGCCAACCACCAACTAGCAAGACCAACTAAAGTAATCACAATTGGCGAACCCAATACTAATACAAGCTTAACCGCATCTAAATAACTATTAAAATCTTCAATACTTCGCCCGACTTGAATGTAACCCCAATCATGATTATTTTGGGTATGTAAAGTTAAAGAAATTTGATGATAGACCTTACCTTTATTATCTTTGAGTGTTTGCCATAATTCTCGATTAAATTCTGGTGATAGCCCTTCTGGATAAGCCCCAGCTATAGCAAATAAGCGTCCATAATTATCAAAGAAACGCACATAATAATGGTCTTGATGAATAGCACTCAGGGTATGACGCTGAGAATTTACTGGCTCGGAAATACACCCTTTCCCTATTATGCAGATATTGGGTAAAAGAGTTTGGATGACTGGTTCTAATTGACCAGGTTGTTGCAATTTCAATTCAATACTATCATGTAATGTTCCCGCTACTGATTCTATTTCTTGGTCTAATGTCATCCAATGAGCGTGAGACACAGCTTTGTAAACACCAATTCCACACAAACTTAAAATCACAGCCATCACCAGCGCGTACCACAACGCCAAACGTAAGCGGGTTTGCTGAAATAATTTATTTTGATTCATCGGTGAAATTAAATCTATATCCCATACCGTGTAATGTTTCAATCATATTTTCACAGCCACTATTAGCCAACTTGCGACGTAGTAACCTAACTTGTGCTGCAACTACATTACTCACAGGTTCTGCATTTACCTCCCAAAGTTGATAGCGAATTTGTTCAGAATTTAATATTTGATTGGGGTGCTTAATAAAATATTCTAGAAGTTGAAATTCTTTATTAGTTAAGATGATTTCCTGTTTATTTCCCGCAATATCTCGACTAATTACTTTACTATTACCATAATCTAAAGTGAGATTTTCCACAGTTAATTCTTGGGGTTGAAATTGAGGTGATCGCCTCTGCAAAGCCCGCAATCTTGCTAACAATTCCGCCATACCAAATGGTTTAACTAAATAGTCATCAGCCCCTGCATCTAACCCCATGACTTTATCTTCCATTCTATCTTTAGCTGTCAACATTAATACAGGTAGAGGATTATGCCGATAACGTAATTTTTTGCATAATTCCAAACCAGAAATACCTGGGATCATCCAATCAAAAATAGCTAAAGTGTATTGTGTCCAACTACTTTCTAGATATGCCCACGCCTCATTACCATCCATCACCCAATCAACCAAATATTTCTGTTGGGTAAGAGTTCGCTTAATAGCCGTACCCAAATCCGGTTCATCCTCAACAAGTAGCACTCTCATAAATTAAATTTCTTCATAACTCTGTGTCTCCGTGTCTCTGTGGTAAAAAAGCCTTTAACCACAAAGACACAGAGAATCTCTACTAAATTTCATCCTAATTTCATTTTGAGATGAAAGACTAGGGTGGGGTGCAGAATAACCCTTTTACCCCGTAACTCAGGATTTCTGATAGCGATGTTAAACTCTCTGTTTTTAATCATGCGTAGTGCCTCTGGTATACTAGCCAGCTTACTATTATTAGCGAGTCCCGCAGTAGTTCTAGCCCATGCTGGACACGGAAATGAATTTCAGGGAAGAAATGAAGCATCGGCTAACACTTCAGTACAGGTAGATGCTAAAACGGCTCAAAGGTTAGGAATAAAAGTTGCACCAGTCAAATCACAGCAACTAGCTATCAGCATTAAAACTACAGGTAAAATAGAAACCCTACCTAGTAAACAAGCGGAAGTTACTACACCCATTCCAGGGGCAAAAGTAGTTGAGTTATTGGTAGAACCGGGTACTGTAGTTAAGCAAGGTCAACCCGTTGCTGTCGTCACCAGTCCAGATTTAGCTTCACTGCGCGTAGAGTCACAAGAGAAACTGGCTCAAGGTGAAGCAGATTTACAACAAGCTTTAGCAGATTTAAAATTAGCGCAACAAAATTATTATCGCTATCAACAAATTGCGGCTGCTGAAATTACTGAAGCTGAAAGTCAAGTAGCATTTGCTCAAGAAAAATATAACAAAGACAAAGATTTAGCTGAGGCTGGTGCTTTACCCCAACGTAATGCTTTAGAATCTCAAACTCAGCTAGCCCAGGCGAAAGCGCAACTAACTAAAGCTAATAGTCGCCGGGAAGTCATCGCCGCAGAAAATCAACTCAAACGCGCCCAGGCTAATGTTACAGTTGCCAAATCCCGAATTAGTCTCAGCAGTGCAAACTATGGAACTCGCTTGCAACAACTAGGCATCCGTAGTAATAACAAAGGACTTGTGACAATAACAGCACCAATTTCTGGGAAGGTTGCGGATAGAGAAGTTACTATCGGTCAAACCTTCAATGATGCAGGTGGCAAATTAATGACGATTGTTAATGATAGTCGGGTGTTTGCTACAGCTAATATTTACGAAAAAGATTTAGATAAAGTTCGTCAAGGTCAACGGGTTAATGCCAAAGTGGCTGCTTTACCTGACCGCACATTTACAGGACGCATTACTATTATTGATTCGGCGGTGACAGGGGAGACGCGGGTTGTTCCAGTGAAAGCGGAAATTAATAATCCTGGTGGTGTACTTAAACCAGGAATGTTTGCTGAATTGGAAGTTCTCACAAATCAAACATCATCAGCAGTGTTAGTTATTCCCTCTACATCTGTTGTTGATGTCAATGGTAAGGAACAGGTTTACATCCAAAATGGTAACGCCTACCAAGTAGTTGATGTTACTTTGGGTCGAACCTCTGGGGATATGGTTGAGGTGAAGACGGGTTTATTTGCAGGGGATTTAGTCGTAACTCAGCGTGCGCCGCAACTGTACGCGCAGTCTTTGCTGGGGGGAAATAAATCTAATGCAGCCGAACATGAACATGGGGAAACAAACACACCTGTAACATCGAATCTGCCTGTACCACTGTGGTTATTGGGGGTTGGCGGAGGAAGTTTATTAACTACAGGAGCTTTTTTTGGGGGTGCTGTTTGGTCTCGGCGGCGGATATCGGCGGTGAATTTGAGTTTGGATTTGTCTCATGCAGAGGAGGACACTTGTGTGGGCGGGTCTCCCGACTTAAGCAAAGTGTCCGTCACGCAGAGGCGCGGAGAGTTGGAGTGAGTTTTTTGGTGTTGGGAAGTTGGGAAATGTTAAATAGCATCCTTAAGTGGTCGATTGTTCAACGGTGGTTGGTGGTTTTGGGGGCGGTTGTAGTTACGTTTTTGGGTGTGTACAATCTGACTCAGATGCCGTTGGATGTGTTTCCTGATTTTGCACCGCCACAAGTTGAGATTCAAACTGAAGCCCCAGGACTCGCTCCAGAAGAGGTAGAATCTTTGGTGACTTTGCCGATTGAAAGTTCTGTGAATGGTACGCCGGGGGTGGAAACGGTACGTTCTTCGTCGGCGGTGGGAATTTCTGTGGTGAAGGTGATTTTCAAGTGGGGTACGAATGTTTATCAGGCGCGTCAGTTGGTGACGGAAAGATTGCAACAGGTGCAGGAGAAGTTACCATCAGGTGTAGAAAATCCCCAAATTTCGCCGATTACTTCGCCAATTGGGACGGTGTTACAGTATGCTTTCACGGCTGACACTACGCCATTAATGGAAGTGCGGCGTTTGGTTGACAGGGATGTGACGAATCGACTTTTGGCTGTCCCTGGGGTTTCTCAAGTAATTGCTTATGGTGGTGATGTTCGTCAGTATCAGGTTTTAGTTGACCCGGCGAAGCTGAAAGCATTTAATGTCACTTTGGATGAGGTGACAGCAGCTACAAAAGCCGCTAATGTGAATGTGGCTGGTGGTTTTTTAATTAACCCCGACCAAGAAGTGATTATTCGGGGACTGGGACGGGTTGAATCTATTGAACAGTTGGCTAATTCTGCTGTGACAGCCCGTAATGGTACGCCTGTGTTACTCCAAGATGTCGCATCTGTGCAGATTGGCGCGGCTTTAAAACGTGGTGATGGTAGTCTTAATGGTGAGTATGCGATTGTGGTGATGGTGAATAAACAGCCGCAGTATGATACACCGACTGTAACTAAAGCAATTGAAAAGGCGATCGCAGAGGTAAAATTAGCATTACCCCCAGATGTGAAAGTTACAGAAACTTTTCGCCAAGAAAGTTTTATTGCCGCAGCTATTGAAAATGTTACCAGTTCTCTCCGTGATGGTACTATTATTGTCGCTGTTATCTTGCTGCTGTTTTTGATGAACTGGCGCACGGCTGTAATTACTCTGAGTGCCATTCCTCTATCAGTTTTAATTGGGATGCTGATTCTCAATTTATTTGGTCAAGCAATTAACACCATGACCTTGGGTGGTTTGGCTGTGGCTATTGGTTCGGTAGTGGATGACTCAATTGTTGATATGGAAAACTGCTACCGGGGTTTACGCAAGAATCAAGCCTTAAGCAATCCTGAGCATCCTTTTAAGGTGGTTTATGATACCTCAGTTGCAGTCAGAGTCAGCGTCATTTTTTCTACAGTCATTATTGCCGTAGTCTTTGCCCCTATTTTCATGCTTACTGGTGTAGAAGGGCGCATATTTGCCCCGATGGGTGTGGCTTATTTGGTATCAATTTTTGCCTCTACTTTTGTAGCTATGACGCTGTCGCCTGCATTGTGCGCGATTTTATTAGCTCATCGTCAGTTATCCTCAGATGATACCTGGGTTAATGCCTTATCACAGCGACTTTATCGACCGTTACTCAATTTTTCCCTACGCTTCCCGACGATTATCTTGGCAATTGCGGGGGCTAGTTTAGTTGCTTCCCTAGTAATTTTACCAAGCTTGGGTAGGGTATTTCTGCCGGAGTTCCAAGAACCATCTTTAGTTAATGCTGTACTGCTGTATCCAGGGAGTTCTCTGTCAGCCACGAATCAAGTCGGGTTCGTTATGCAAGAGGCTTTGAAAGGTGACAAGCGATTTAGTACCGTCCAGTTACGAGCCGGACGCGCTCCTGGCGATGCAGATGCGGGGGGTGTGAATTTGGGACATTTAGATGTGGAATTAACTAAGGAAGGCTTACAAGATAGAAAAGGAAGTATTGAGAAGCTAAGGGCAGAATTTGCCAAAATACCGGGAGTTGCCCCTAGTATCGGCGGCTTTATTTCTCACCGCATGGATGAGGTATTATCAGGAGTGAGAAGTGCGATCGCTATCAAAATTTTTGGCTCAGATTTAGCCGAACTGCGTCACATTGGTTCTGAGGTGCAGGCGGCTGTCAAAGATATACCTGGACTGGTAGATTTACAACTTGAACCCCAAGTCCCCATTAAGCAGGTACAAATTAAATTTTCCAGAGCCGCCGCAGCTCGCTATGGTTTAACAGTAGGTCAACTAGCAGAAATGACCGAAACAGCTTTGAATGGGCGCGTTGTCTCTCAAGTTTTGGAAGGACAGCAATTATTTGATTTAGTTGTGTGGTTACAACCAGAAGCACGCAATAATTTAGAAATTATCCGCAACTTATTAGTAGATACCCCCACAGGGCAAAAAATCCCCCTAGCTCAAGTCGCCAGCGTTGACTATGGAACAGGCCCCAACACGATTAACCGGGAAAATGTCTCACGTTTAATTGTAGTTTCTGCTAATGTTTCCGGTCGAGATTTAGGTTCTGTCGTTGATGAAATTCAAGCTAAAGTACAGCAATCAATTCAGTTACCTACAGGTTATTTCATTCAATACGGTGGTCAATTTGAATCAGAACAACGCGCTACCCAAAACTTACTAGTATTTGGCAGTTTAGCAATTGTAATTATTGCTGTCTTAATGTACTTTGCAGTTAAATCTGTTGCTGCGATGCTGATGATTATGATTAACCTACCTCTAGCATTGGTAGGGGGTATATTTTCCATTGCTTTAGGTGGCGGAATTATCTCTGTGGCTTCCTTAGTCGGGTTTATTACTCTATTTGGTGTAGCCACACGCAACGGACTTTTATTAGTAGATAATTACAATCAGAAATTAGCCCAGGGTTTGCCTTTAAAGACAGTAATTTTTACAGGTTCAATGGAACGCTTAGTTGCTATTTTAATGACAGCTTTGACTTCCGCTTTGGGCATGATACCTTTGATAATTGGCATAGGTGCAGGTAAAGAAATTCTCCAGCCTCTAGCTATAGTGGTACTGGGAGGTTTGTTTACTTCTACAGCGTTAACATTATTAGTTTTACCTGCTTTATATGCTCAGTTCGGTAAATTTTTGCTACCTAAAAAACCGCTTTCAGATGTTGAATCAGGAAAGGAAATTGCAGCTATTTTTGAGTAATAATATGAAAATAATGAGGATTTATCAATGTACAAAATTATCGCTATTTTAATTAGTCCATTGCTGCGTAATTTGCTAGTTTTTATACTCGCTACTGTAATTGTTTTTGATGGTAATTCTACATCTGCGCTGGCTGCTAGTATCTGGGACAATAAAACCACATCAGATTTACAAACGCGGGAGGTTAAAGTTTATCGCAGTCCGGCTTGTACCTGCTGCGGAAATTGGATAAAACACATCCAAAAGCACGGGTTTAAAATCCAAGCTGATATCAAAACTGATGACATGGAAGCTATCAAACAAAAGTACAATTTACCTCCAGATTTAGCATCTTGTCATACAGCAATTATTGACGGTTACGTGATGGAAGGACATATTCCCGCCGATGATATCAAGCTTTTTCTGCAACAACAGCCCCAACTTGCAGGTTTAGCTGTACCAGGAATGACTATAGGAACGCCAGGAATGGAATCGGGAAATACAAAGCAGCCCTTTGCAGTCATGGAGTTTAATCATCAGGGGGAAGTTCAAATATTTAAAAAATATCAATCTTATTAATTGCAAAATTGAATTATCGGACTCCTGTTGGATTCTCGAAGCGACTCAGTTTGAGTCAGTTGTAGCTATCCAGCGACTGAATGTATGAGCTTTGTCAGTCGCTGTGCAAATTTTAACGCTTATTCAAAGCAGCCCGTAACTGCTTCAGAACTTTACCAATTTCTAAAAATTGTGGGTCTTTTGCCAATTTCTGAACAACTTCAGGACTGCTTTCCATCACAATATTATTGTAAGCAGTAATAGCAGCATTTAACTTATTCAGATCCACACTTGGTTTAGCTACATTTTGAGCAACTTCTGTTCTTAACTCCTTAACACCAGCTACTAAATGCGCTGGTTTTAAAGACCCCATATCAACACCAGATGTAGATGCTGATGACTGACTAATCATCCCCCGGAGAGCGTTAACCAGACGTTGTATTGCAGATGGTGAAACACCTAAATTACCTAAAGAACTTTGTAACTGATTGACAGAATTTTCTGCATCAGCACCACCTTGTAAAATAACTACAATAATGGCAAATACACTATTAGAACTACCCGCATTACTCAAGACAGTACCATCAACACCAACACTACTGACTGCTACTGAGCTATTAGCATCTTCAGCTTGTTGCAATATCTCATTAGCCGCTTCATTGACATTGTTCTGAATTTCTGGTGAGGTACTAATATTCACCTCAGAATCACCACTATTTATTTCTACATTAGTACCAGGTACAGCTTCAAGCGGTGGTTCTGTTGCAGGGCTAAGATTATCACCAGATGAGCTAGCAGAATCATCACTAACACCGACTACATTAGCACTACCTGCATTTACTCTCAGGGGCGCACTGACTAAACAAGTCAATAAAATTAATACTAAACCTAAATTCAGAGGTAAGCTTTGTTTTTTCATGACTATTGCTGCTAAAGATTGTGTCCGGTTGATTACTTATTAAACTCGAAAAAACCCACCTCATCAAAGCTATGTTTTATTTTCCCTCCCTGCAAGCGGGGTAGGTTTTAATGACAGAGGAAAACATAACTACTTATCTGCACCTGATATCCTTTATTTCCAAAATAACGCAACATCTAAAACCGAAAAGTATACCCTGCACTTAAAGTAAACCCAAGACCAGTTTCAAAATTGCTAGTTACATCTGTGAAAATAGTATTGATAACTATGGGAATATCTTTCAATGGTGCAAAAGATGCTCCCATATTCAGGCGATTTCCTGTCCAGCTAGTAACTAAAGATATTTCTGGAATAATTCTTAAACCCAGACTTCCAAAAAGATTCATAGCATTATCACCTGCTTCTATCGCACCTTTAGAACGAAAACTACCACTACCAAGACCCGCAGAAAGCGTGAGAGGTAATTTATGATTTGGGTTATTTGGTTGTAGTGGAAATGACTTAGTAACTACCCCATAGATAGTATCTTGAGCATCGGTAACATCTCCCCATTTCACAGCATTTGACCAACCAACAGCTACAGCCGTACCATCGGTAAAATATTTGTGTAGCTTAAAACCGACACCGCCACTATCGCCAAAATCAAAATTATCACCACCACCACCGACACTAGTAATATTGACGTTAACTTCCAACCCGACAGATTTAACTGCATCACCTAAACCAAAACCCACCGACAACGAACCGTCTACATTATCCTTATCTTTATCAAGCGGGAGACTTAACCCACCCCCAATATAGGCTTGACCGTAACTTGCACCATACGCAGAGGGAGTACCCGCAGATGAACCAGGAGCAGCTTTAGGGGTCTTACGAACTCTGACTATTGGTTCAATTAACAGTTCTTGGCGCAATTGATTAGTATCGCCTAGGGTGTCACCTACTACCCCAGAAGAGTCAGTTTGTGCAATGATTTGAGTTTGATTTTGGGGCTTTAATTGCTCATCAGATTCTAATACATTTTCTGCTAAAATTTCCCCCATCCCTGCATTTGAGTGAGTGGAAAACATTTCAGCAGTATCAACACCAATAAATTCTGGGGTCTGAATATTTTGACTTTTTACAGCCTCTATGGTTCTAGATGAGAGGTACAGTTGCTTTGCGTCTGATAAAGAGGGGTTTTCTATATCCTGGGAAAGGTCAGTTTGAATGCTAGTCTGAGAACTATTAGTTTCAGATAAAGTTTGAGTAAAACTTAATTGTATTTGTGAATCAGTAACTACATGATCTGAAGCTTCTGCTGATGGGACGGAAACAACCGTTAAACCTAGCAGAGAAGTTGCTAAGGTTGTGCCTAAGTTTAGATGACTACACCTTGTATGATTAGCTTTAAAAATAGCAGGGTGGCTAACAATGTTATATTTTTGTTTATGTTTGGGAGTCACTGCAATATTCCTTCATATTTTTTGTAAAAAAAAGCCACAAGCGCAAGATGCATTTATACTCACAACATAGTCAGAACAAACAGTATTTTTACTGTTTTAATTCATAATCAACATTTAGTCCTCAGAGGATATGGGGAACTGTTGGGCAAAGATGGCAATTCTAGTGAGGTTGCAATATATCTAACATTAAATAATATAAGTATCTAAGTGATATCGGGGTTATGCGACCCTAAACTATGTTTCATCAGTAACGGAACATTCTCAGGATTATTATTGATGTACATTCTGCATATAGCTCAAAGTTCATACTTTTCCAGGTCAGTCAAATGTTCCAAGCTACTCGTCGCCGTTTGGCTATTTGGTACACTGCTGTAACTGCGGTATTACTCTTACTATTCGCCAGCGGTGTATATTTATATGTCCGTAATACCTTGGTTGAACGCGTTGATGATACGTTGAATCATGTAGTAGAGATAGTGGAGCGATCGCTAGTCATTGAACCAATTAACGATGAGCCTGAGCAATTCCGTATTAATGTAGAAGCCAGTTTTCGCACCAATGCGGAGACAGTAGAAGATGACCACATTGATTTAGAGTGGTTTAGTTCTACTGGTGAGTTAATTTGGTCTACTTTTTCTGAACCTCTCAATATTCCCATTCATAGCGATCGCACTGGTGAAACTGTACGTATAGTTAAACAAGAGAGATGGGAAAATGCAAAACCTCCCAACTCCCCACCCCCCACTCAGGACTCAGCACTACTCTTGCGCCAAGTCACCCAACGTATAGAAGTAGGACGACAGGTTTTAGGATATCTGCGGGTGAGTCATCCTTGGTTTGAAGTGACTAAACCGAGTCGCCAGTTAATTTTTGACTTGGCGTTGGGTACGGGGTTAATGGTGCTGTCTGTAGCTGCTAGCGGCTGGTTTCTTTCAGGTAAGGCTATGCAACCTGTCGGCGAGTCTTACCAACGTCTGAAACAATTTACGGCTGATGCTTCCCATGAATTAAGAAGTCCCATCACGCTAATTCAAACTAATGTGCAAGTAGCCTTGACTGACTTGGAATTAACTCAAATCGAGACGACTGTTACTAAAAATTATCGCCAACAGTTAAAGGCGGTGGAACGGCTAACACAGCGTTTGGGTAGGTTAGTTAATGACCTACTATTCTTAGCACGTCAAGATAGTGGCATGAGTAAAGATGGCTTTGCAGCTTGTCCTGTGGATGCTTTGCTAATGGAGGTAGCGGAAGAACAACAACTGCTAGCGACAGAAAAAGCCATTAGCTTAAACTTGCACCTAGTTGACTCTCCCTCTTTTGAAACTAGTCCGGAATTATTGGAAAATTGGTTCACACTGTGGGGTAACTGGGATCAATTGGTGCGTTTATTTACGAATTTGATTGGTAATGCTTTGCAATACACCCCAGCAGGTGGTGAGGTAAATGTAGAACTAGCACGGATAGATAGAATTCGCTACAACAGTGCTGCTTATTTGCAAATTAAGGTGAGTGATAGCGGTGTGGGGATTCCGGCTGAGGCTCTGCCAAAGTTATTTGACCGTTTTTATCGAGTCGATCCAGCACGCACCCATAAGACGGGTAATCTAGCTACAGACAATGCTACAGGTTCAGGATTAGGACTGGCGATCGCTCAAGCTATTGTCGAACATCACCACGGTCAAATTCAAGTAGAAAGCACTTTAGGTAAGGGTACTACTTTTAGTATTACTTTACCAGTCACTCTTGAGTCTTAATTTCTTAACTAATATTTGTTTCCTGTGGTAGATGAATTGTCTTCACTTTATTTATTAACTTATTTACTAATGGTTGCATTATCACTGGTGAGATAACTAATTTTTTGTTGTCAAAAAAATGTAACAATGAAGTAATTTTTGGAGTATTAAATGTCAACTGCTATCCAAGAAAGAGATATTCCATTTTTAGAAAAAGTTAAAGTAGAAAGTGGTTTACCAGATGTCTATGATGCCAGAGATATCACAGAAGTAGTTTTTCGAGTCATGCGTGATTTAATGACTACAGAAGCGGCTGATCGCGTTGAAGAAGAATTACATGAACCAGCAGAAATCACTGATGATAAATCTCTGCAATTAGAAATTGCTGATTTGTGGCATGATACAAATCCGCTTGTGGGATTTCTGAGCCGGGTACGTCCACCCTGGCAAGGCCCTGGTATTTTTAAAATTGATAGCGATCGCTTTTTATTTCGAGTAGCTAATGAAGGCGGAATGCCTCCAAATGTAGATCGTGAACAAGCTGTTAAGGCTGTTTTTTCTGCCACTAAAGACGAATTGTCGTCAGAAAGAATAGAGGAAATTGCCAGTTGGCTACCCGACAAAGTTCGCCAACTTTGGGAAGAAGCTTAGTAAGAATGTTAACAAATAGTTAATTACTCAAGTAGGGGCGCAAGGAATTGCACTCCTACAGATTATTCATGTGTTGCCAATATTTCTGATTCACATTATACCACAGATATAAATACCAAATGTTTTAGTCTTGAGTTTCAAGTCTAAAGTTAGAGATATATAAAACAACTAGTTGCTAAATTTAAATGGCTGAAAACCTATATTGATATGCCAGATTTTGTCTTAATTTTTAGCAATGTAATTAACTACATCATAAATCTATATATTGAGCAAAATTAAACCTAATCAGGAGTAACTTATGAAGACATATTCTCAAAAACTATTTGGTGCTATCTGCGGAGGATTACTAATCGGTATACCTGTAATTCCTCAAGTAGCATCAGCACAGCAATCCATTCCCAAGGTAAATCCTTGTCCTAGCGTTTTTTACGAAGAACCTCATAACAATCGCGTTCTAGTACCTCAAGGTTGTCCTCCCAATGCGTTAACTCGCAGATTGGAGGCTCAAGGACTTCTACCACCGATGACTCCCCCTGTTACCCAGACACCATACTCACAAGGTATGGGTGGGGAAGCACCACCATCACGTACTTCTGGAATCAATCCCTGTCCTCGCATTTATTATGAAGAACCTTTCAACTCTAGAAATGTAGTCCCCCAAGGATGTCCCCCCAACGCTCTCACCCAGCAAATGCAAGCACGGGGGATAAATCCAGAACAAATCATTCCCCCTCGCCCACCGGTTTCTGTAATTCAACCTCCCCTTCCCAGAGAACGCCAAGAACCCAGTGCTAGACTCGCTCTAGTCAATAATCAGGTTAACGTCCGGTTAGTAAATGATACTGGTGCTGAAGTAACTTATGAAGTCATTGGCGATACAGCACCGCGATCGCTACAGGGTAAATCAAATGTGATGCTGCGAGGTTTAAATGCACCTGTAACACTCACACTCTACCGTAAGGATGGAGGACTGGTTCAAGTGATTCCACAGCCGACATCAACCCAAGGAATGTTGGAAGTAAGATTGGACGAAACTACTAACTTTGGTCAAGATAAAGGTACAGTCAGAATCCAAGAGGATGGTACAGTATTTTTGAACTAGTCACCTGTCACCTGTTTCCCGCCGCTTTAACATTTGGGTTAAGCGATCGCGCAACAGCACTTCCTGTTGACGATCTTCTAGGGTTTGTGAAAGGATGATGGCTCTTTCATAAAAATTACGAGCAGTTGGGTAATTACCTAGCTGCTCGTAAAGTTGAGCGTAGGATTGAAAAGATTTTAATTGTTCTGGCAAATTTTGTAATTCTTGCGCCATAATTAAACGTTGTTGGAGTAACTCAAAAGCACGCTCGTAGCGTCCTACAGCAGTGTGAGCGGTGACTAAACCATCTATCGCTCGGATTTGGTTAGCGCGATCGCGGTTCAGTCTAGCCATCCCCATCGCCGCGCCATAGGTAGCAATAGTATCTTGATAGTTGCCAGCCGCTAGATAAGTATCACCTAAATTATTTAAAGTATTGAGTTCAGCACGCAGATTGCCAGTGCGGCGGCGGTATATTAAAGCAGTTTCATACAGCTTGATCGCTTTGTTGTAATCGCCCTGTCTAGCTGATACCAAACCCAAATTACTTAAAGTTAATCCTTCCCCTTCTATATTTTTAACATTGCGAGCAATTATTAGTGCTTCCTCTAAGGTTTTACCGGCGGGAATGGGTTCACCTACTTGTAAGAACAAAGTCCCAATATTATTTAAGGCAAAAATCTGAGATTGAAAGTCTTGAGTATCTCGTGCGATCGCTAAATGTCGGCGTAATGCGTCTTCACCTTCTTTATAACGTCCTAGTTGAATATAAGCCTTTGCTAGTAAATCATAGGTTAAACCTTTAGCTCTGAGGTCACCAATCAAATGATAAATCTCCAGTGCTTGCAAACTAGAGCCAATAGACTTTTCCGGGTAGCCACTAGCGTATTGCTGTTGACTAACACGTAATAACGCGTCTGCATCATCTCTCGATTGTCGTCCAAAAGAACTATTCAATGGACGATGCAACTGCTGAGTAATATCAACTGCGTTCGCTACCAGAGGATTTAGTAGCAAAGCCACAAGTAAAAAGTAAGAACTAAAAAATTTATACTTGTTCACCAACCCATAACGTGAAGTTTTAGGGGTGGAGAATAAATTAAAAACAGTATGCCTTTGTCTCATAAAACTTACCCCTAGGATTTCGGGTTTAAGTAGAAGCTCGCAGAAATTAATTTTGTTAGTATGAAGACTCATTAATTACGCGTATATACTTAGCTTACGATTCAACTAAATCTTCTCCCAAGTAGATGTCGCGGATATCTGCGGGTAATTTGTCCTCTAGCATACGATAGCCTTCCTGGAGAAAATTGGCTACATCAGGAGGCGTAATTTTTTCCCCTTCAGCTTGCAGATAAGCCGCAATGCGAGTTTCACTCCAATGGAAAGTTTGAGCCATCAAGACCATTAATCTTAAAATTGGGGGTAGTTGGTCTAATGCCTGTTCGATATAGCACCATAACGGCGGTGAAGTGGCTTGCAGGGAATAATGTATGGATTCTGTTGGTGGTAGTTGAATTTCGTTAATGCAGACAGCCGTGATATTAATCAGCCAATTTTGCAAAGTTAAACCTTCCTGGCCAGGTGAGGGGTTGTTTAAATCCAGTCCGCCGAGTTCATAATAAATGTGCCGCCAAGTCAGAGCAAATAGGTAGTCAGCTTGTACAGGCGATCGCGCCGAATGTTGAATCAAAGTGTAAACTATCGGGCTATAGCGGCAAAAAATAACTGTAAAGTATTTGCCAACGTCGGGATTTTGCTGAAACAATTCCAGCAGTTCTTGATCACTATGGTGAAAAAGGGACTTAACGAGCGGGTGGTTGGTTTCAGAAAAATGAGGAATTTGCATAAATCTTCCGGTGGATAGTAGTTAAGATAGTATTGGCAATAAAATTTTTAGAGTCAGCCGTATAATATCTTGATGTTGGTCTATTTGGATTAAGACTCAGACAAGTTTAGTCTTGGTACACTAGAATAAAGACCTCTTGTAAGTCTTGATCGACAATAATAAAAGCGACTCCTTTATATAATTTCTAATTTGTTCATGGTTATAGCAGCTAGTGTGATATCGTTCCTGCTCCCGCCTTTGACTTTAGGCTCATTTTTGCCCTCTCTACCCCTAGATAGCCTGTTTTCCACCCAAGGCATTATGGTGATGCTACTAGCAGCCTATGCAGGTGCTATGTGGCTATTCCTCACCAGTGCGCCCAAAGTGCATACTGTGATGGTGTCTGATTTAGAAGTTGCCCGACAATTATATGAAGGGTTGCTAGATTTGCCAGCCGCAGAAGTACCATTGCACTACTACTACAACTACGAACAAACCATAGGCGCGACGGGGATCGATCCGTTATATATGTCCACCAGTCCCAGTTGGTCAGGTAAAACAATGAACAACGGCAATGATGGACTATGGTATCAATTAAAGAAAAACACCCAACTCCACGTTATTACTGGTGCAAGTTTAGGTGTTAAGAACCAGCAACGTCACGTTTGTTTTGACCGTGATTGCTTAGAGTTGATTTTATTGCGGGTAGAAACACGCGGGTTAAAGTTTAAGATTCGTAATCAAAAACCCCTAAATTTTCTAGTCAAGGACTATGAAGGGCGGGTAATTGAAATAGCCGAAGTAGCGAATTAGTTATTAGTATTTGGTAGGGTGCGTCAGTATAAAGAATATCTTGGTATAGCAAGGTTCTTATGCGCTGACGCACCTTACTTGTTTGAATGTTGTTTAGGAAGGAAGTCCCATTGTTGAAGGTTGACTGTAGACAGCACAAGGAAAAATGAATAGATGGTAACATTCAAAACAAGAATGTTTAAAATCGCCCAAAACCATCAATTTTGGACTCAGAAGTGTCATTTATCCGATTGTTGAGAACGCTTCTTGAAATTTCTAGCAGACGAAAATTTAGATAGTCAAACATCATAAGATACTGATGATGTATATGCCCAAATACTCGAAAAATGACATCATTTTGGTTCAGTATCCCTACTTGGACTCCTTGCGGTATCTAAGCCAGAGATGCTTCTCTCCCCTTCGCCGTAGCGTCTCGTTGGCGCAGCCTCTGTCTACGACACGCTCCGCGAACGTAGAGAAGAGAAATGATAAAGGGGATAGAATAGTTTCTAGGCTAGGGATTTTGACTGACTTAATTTTTCAAGCTGCCATATCACCATGAATGCTTTAACCGTCAATCTGCAATCAGTTTTGGATCTGACAGATGAGCAGTTTTTCAAGCTATGTCAAGCAAACCGCGACTTGAGGTTTGAACGCACCGCCACGGGAGAACTAATTATTATGCCACCTACGGGGGGAGAAACGGGGAATCGTAATGGTAGACTAAATCAACAATTATTTAACTGGACTGATGCTGATGGTACTGGCATCGCTTTTGATTCCTCGACTTGTTTTAAATTGCCTAATGGTGCAGATCGTTCCCCTGATGCGGCTTGGATAAAGTTGGAAAGATGGAATGCTTTAACTGAAGAAGAAAAAGAAAAGTTTCCCCCCATTTGTCCTGATTTTGTAATTGAGTTACTTTCTCCAAGTGATAGTTTGAAAGTTGCTCAAGAAAAGATGAAAGAATATATAGATAACGGTGTAAGTTTAGGTTTTTTAATTAATCGTAAATCTCGACAACTGGAGATTTATAGACAAGGACAAGAGGTTGAGGTATTAGATTCTCCTGCTACGGTTCTAGGGGAAGATGTTTTAAATGGTTTTGTGTTGAATTTGGGGATGATTTGGTAATAACTCAAGTTGGTGGATCTTGAATAGCCTGATCATTGCCTTTAGTGATCGCCTTTGATGTCATATCGCGTGAAAATTTGCTCAAGCCTCAGCTACTCAGTAATAATTTCCGATAAAAAAACTGATCTGCTTGGGGAAGAAACTAGGATAATGAAGCATAATTAACCTTTATAGCTTTGAGCGATCGCCATCAGCCATCAGCTGAGATGGTAAAGTCTTAAGGCTTGTGATTCAACTTAAGTAATTGACTATGAATACAGCAAATATTGCGCCAGCTATACGTATCGGAGTATTGGGTTTCGGTGGACTCGGACAAGCAGCCGCCAAGGTACTGGCTGGTAAACGGGAAATGACATTGGTAGCAGTGGCAGATCAAAAAGGTTATGCTTACGCTGGTGAAGGTTTGAATTTTCAAGATTGCATTGCAACCTACCAGTCTCAAGGTTCAGTGGGTTATTTAGAACCCATCGGGAATTTAAGCAACAACAGTATTCAAGATTTAATCGACAGCGCACAACCTGTAGATGGGTATTTTTTGGCTTTGCCTAACCTACCCAATGATTTTATTCCTTCTGTAGCACGCCAGTTTATTAAATCTGGTTGGCGCGGTGTGTTGGTAGATGCCATTAAGCGCACCAGTGCTGTAGAACAGCTAATTGCCATGAAAGACGAACTGCAAGCAGCTGGTATCACCTACATGACAGGCTGCGGTGCAACACCCGGACTGTTAACCGCCGCCGCCGCCTTAGCCGCCCAAAGCTACGCCGAAGTTCATCAAGTAGAGATTACTTTTGGTGTAGGTATTGCCAACTGGGAAGCTTACCGCGCCACTGTTCGGGAAGATATTGGACATATGCCTGGTTATACTGTGGAAGTTGCCAGGGCGATGACTGATGCAGAGGTAGAAGCACTACTAGACAAAACTAATGGTGTGCTTACCTTGACCAATATGGAACACGCCGATGATGTGATGCTAGAGTTAGCAGGGATAGTAGATCGCGATCGCGTGACTGTTGGTGGTGTAGTCGATACCCGCAACCCCAAAAAGCCCCTCAGCACTAACGTTAAGGTGACAGGACGCACCTTTGAGGGTAAGATTTCTACTCATACCTTTACTTTGGGTGATGAAACCAGTATGGCAGCTAATGTCTGCGGTCCTGCTTTTGGTTATCTGAAAGCTGGTAGACAATTACATCAACGCGGGATGCACGGCATATTTACAGCAGCTGAAATTATGCCTATGTTTGTGAAATAAAGGATGAGAGTTTAGTTGACACTCCTCAATTTCAAGACAGGGGGAGTGTCAATTTGGCTATTCTGTTGACCCTTCATTGTTAAAATCTTCCCTGTTGATACTGTAAAGTAAAGCCTCAGCACCAAAGATGGCAATCGCACTCTGCATTTTTTCCCCTAACTTGTCAGCCACACGCCTAGAAGCCTGATTTTCTGGGCGGATTAAGCTGATTAAACGAGATTGTCCTAAATTTTCAAAGCCATATACCATCGATGCCTTTGCACCTTCGGTAGCATAACCATATCCCCAGTATTGTCGCCGTAAAGCCCAGCCGATTTCTAGTCCAGGCCATCCTTCTGGTTGCCAGCACCCAATCCTGCCAATCATTTCACCACTGGATTTTTCTTCAACTGCCCACAGCCCATAGCCACGTAAATGCCAATGTCCCAGCATCATCGCCATACTGCGCCATGATTCCTCACGGGATAAAGGTTTTCCATTACCGATGTAACGCATCACTTCTGGATCGCTGCACATATTAGCATAGGCATCAAGGTCTTGCTCACCAAAAGCGCGTAAAATTAGGCGAGATGTGGAAATTTGGGGAATTGACATCGCCGTTGGAAATTTAAGGAGTCTGTTCATAATCTAACGATTCTTCATTTTTGAAGAACAGCAGACGTACAGCAAGAATGGCAAAACCCGCAGCAGCGATCGCTTTTAATAAACGGGTGGGTAATACCTCTGCGACTGCACCCCCAGCTAATGCACCGAGAAAACTGGCTAAGAGTAACGCCGCCGCACTACCAAAGAAGACTGCACGTACAGACTGACCACGACCAGAAAGTGCGATCGCGGCTAGCTGACTTTTGTCGCCTAATTCGGAGATGAAAACCGTAATAAAACTCAGTCCTAAAAGATGCCAATCCATAATTTTGGGAAGTAGGAGTAAGGAGTAGGAAAGGGGGAAGATTAACCGTGTAATACATCCCAGAACAGCATGACGGAGATGAAGAGTAACATGACTCCGGCGGATTTGTCTAAAGCTTTGGGACTGAGTTGTTTAGAAATCCAACTACCTAACAGTACCCCTAATAAGCTGGTGGTAATTAGTGCAGCCCCAGAACCCAAGAATACTACCCACGGGGAATGAGATTCTGCACTCATTAATAAAGTTGATAGCTGTGTCTTATCGCCAATTTCTGCAAGAAAAATAGTAATAAAAGTAGTACCGAAAATAACAAATGGTGATTCCTGCTTTTTATGACCATCAGCACTAGCTACAGGCTGAACTGGCTCAATGATGGCGGTAGCAAGATGAGATTTGTTGCTTGCTATTAGTTCTGGCTGGTTTTCAGACTGAGATAAGCCAGAAAGGGTCACAGGTGCAGAGTCAAGTTTCACAGGCAGTAGTTTTTTAACTAGTTTGTTTTCATATTCTTCTCATTTTCTCAGATTTTTGTAATAAATTGCAACTCTACTGCAAAAAATGCAACTTTCCTGTGAGATAAACTAGTTACAGTAAGTGATACCATGAACTGGTTGCAATGAATTTTATGGAACGTGAAGCTTTAACAATTCGCTTTCCCTCGGAACTACTTGCCAAAGCCAAGAAACTTAAGGGAAGCAACGAATCCTTTAATGATTTAGTGGTGGAGGCTTTGGAATCTGAAGTCAGACGTAGGAGAGGATGGGCTGCACATCAACGAATTACTGCCCGTAGCGAAACCATCAAAGCTAAAACTGGCATACAACAAAGTTCTATAGAGATGATTCGCAGTCTCAGAGAAGGTGAAGGAAGACGTGACTAGAGTTTTGTGTCTAGATACTAGCGTTTGGATTCCTTACCTTGTCCCAGAAGTTTATCAATCTCAAGCTGTAACCCTACTAGCAGAAGCATTAAGCTTAAATATACGTTTAGTAGCACCTGCTTTTGCTTGGGCTGAGGTTGGGTCTGTACTACGGAAGAAAACGCGGTTGGGAGTCATCACCACAGAGGAAGCACTAGGTTTTTTTGAGGACTTCTGCGAACTGCCGATTGATTACGTTGAAGAAGAAGCAATCCGGATCAGAAGTTGGGAAATTGCCGAAAAATACGGTTTATCAACTCTTTATGATGCAGCATTCCTCGCTTGTGCTGAGATGACATCTGCTGAGTTTTGGACTGCTGACGCTGCACTGGTTAGGCAAGTTATACCCAGACCTGCTTACCTGCGGGAAATAGGGGAAATATAGGAGTTTTTCAACAGAGTTTTGGCTGAAGCAATCTGACATTTTAGCTTTTAAAGCCAGTTAATCTCTGACATTGTTAGAATAATTGTATAACAGTCTCATCCAATCAACCTCTCCTGCTCAACAAGGTTGAGGAAAATATTATGGCTACTAACATCCTCGACAATATTGACCTGCGGACATTGGGGGAACTCCTTCAACAAGCACGTAAGAAGTGTGGCATCACTCAGGCTGATGCAGCTAAGGTCATCGATGCTGCACGTACTACGATGATTGCTATCGAAAAAGGAGAACGCCGGCTCAAGCCTAATGAACTGATTAAACTTGCTCGTGCTTACGGATGTTCCGTTAGTGACTTTGTTCGGCCACGTCCAGTGGTGCAATCTTTTGAGGTACAGTTTCGAGCAGTTTATCAGCGCAGTGAGGAAGAAGAATCAGGAATTAAACCTTTTATTCTGCAATTAGATGAACTTTGTCAGAATTATCTGGAACTTGAGAAGATGATGGATGCGCCACTGCCGCAAAACTATCCTCTGGAGTATCAGGTCAAAAATATGCCGATTAAATCGGCTGCGGAGAGTATCGCAATTGCAGAGCGTCAACGGCTTGGCTTGGGGGATGCTCCTATTCCCAAACTTAGAGACATCCTGGAACAAGATGTGGGTTTACGTATCTTCTATTTGCAGATGCCACAAAAATACTCAGAAGTTTACAGCTATAACAAACAAGTTGGTGGCTGTATGGCTATCAATGCTAATCACTTAGAGGAGCGGCGACGTTGGTCAATGGCGCATGGATACCTGCATTTTTTAGCACATCGGCAAAAACCTGAGTTTCACTTTGATGCTCAGTATCAAAGAATGCCAGAAAGTGAGCAATTAGCGGAAACTTTCCCCAAATATTTTCTGATGCCTACCAGTGGATTGCTTAAGCGGTTCAATGATATGTATTGCACACATGGCAAATTCACTCCGACTAATCTATTTACACTCGCCCATTATTACGGTGTTTCTGTAGAAGCACTTGTTTATCGGCTTGAGGAAATAGAACTTCTGCCTACAGGAGCTTGGGAGAAATTACGAGATAGAGGTTTGAAAGTCAGAAAAGTACAACAGGAACTTGGCTTAGAGAAAATCCCCCAAAGGATTGATATGATGCCACTCCACTATCAACATTTAGCAATTGAGGCATTAGACCAAGGTTTGATTACTGAAGGGCGTTTTGCTGATTTCCTCTGTGTTGACCGCTTAGAAGCTCGCCGCATCGCACAAGCATTACGGGAATATTCAAGCGGAATGATGGAAGAAGCGACTGATTTTGATTTGCGTCAAATGCAGACTGATAGGGAGTGAGGGTAATGTATGCAGGTTAATCATTCCCACATTCTTCTTGATGCTTGTTGTGTTCTCAATTTTTGTGCGTCGGGTAATTTTTTGGGAATTTTGAAATCTATTTCGGCTGAGGTTGTAGTTACTACAGTGGTTCAAGAGTATGAGTTAAAAACACTCCAACGCCTCAAGCAAGAAGAGAACGAGGGTGCAATCCAGTTTGAAGAAGCGATTGAGCAAGGTTTACTCATAGTTGTAGATTTTGAGTCAGAACAAGAGGAAGAATCTTATGTAAACTATGCTGCTATTCTTGGTGATGATGGTGAATCTGCTACTTGTGCTATAGCTGTTCATCGTCAATGGGCGATCGCCACTGATGATAAACGAGCGATCGCATTTATACAAAAAGAAGCTCCCTATCTTCAGATTCTATCGACACCAGAAATAATCAAGCATTGGTCAGAAGCAGCAGGTCTTGATTTGTCTGAAATAAGTAATGTACTCAACACAATTCGGCTTAAAGGTCGCTATTTACCAGCTAAAACTCATCCTCTGCGAAGTTGGTGGGAAGCAGCTTTAAAATGATGTTTTAGATTAAAACCAGCTTCACATAACTTTAAATCCCTACAGCTTTATCGAAACGCAGCATTTCTAGACTTCTGTCGCCATAAACCCCCTCAATTTGCTGCTGACAGCATTCTATGGCAAAATCATTGATTTCTTCTGGCTCAATCCCATACATATCCTGAAATACCTCAGTTTCTACACGACAGAACCGGGGACGCTGGGAGTAGATACGACATTCTCGTGTGATATGGTCAAAATTAATGCACCAGCCACCTTCACCTACCATACTCAAGTAAAGTTCTAATTCTTCAGGTGTCAGATAATCTTCTATTTCGGGACGCTCGGCTGGGTCAAGATTACAGCACGCTCCACATTGTTTTACACATTGCCATGTTGCCATTTTATGTTTTTTCCTATACTTTTATTAAGTAAATTAAATATCACTGGCGATCGCCAGATATGATTAATTGCGGGTATTGCAACTGAGTAATTAAATTTTTCAGCCAATTGGGAGGAATAGAGAAAAATGTTTGACGCTATAGCTAACATTAATTGGGAAGTAATTTTCCAGCTAGTCTCTGTTGCATTAATCATCATTGCTGGGCCAGCTGTAATTTTTGTGTTGGCATTCCGCAACGGCAACCTTTAAGAGTGCAGGGTGCTGAGTGCTGAGTGCTGGGTTTTGGCAAATAGTGAAAATCAAAACTCGGAACTCATAGCTCGGTACTCATAACTGATAAAGCTTGGAGAGCTGCTTGAATAATATGGTCATATGGGGGTAAGGAGAGGTCAATTTCTAGGGCATCTTCACGACTAGTACCTAGTAAACCGATTTTACTCCCTGGCTGCATCATTAACACTTTACCCTCAGAGTTTTTGATTCTTAACTCTGGAGGAGAAATATTTTGATAAATAGCACAAGTATATTGACGTTGCTGGTAATTGAAGCTGGTTCTTAAAGGTTTAGGGGTAGGCGTATAGAATAACCGAAATTGGGGAACTGGTGATTGCTTTGATTCCTCTTGTAATTCTCCTTTGGGGAGTCTGACACCTATCAATTCCATTTCCAGAGTAGTTTTGCCATTAAAATTATTTTCTCGCAATTTGTAAGCAATATCTAATTGCCGTGGTAGAGGGTAATAATCACGCCACCGCCAGGCGATCGCCTTAATTACGTATTCCTGCTGACTAATATTTTGGCTAAAGGTAATTTTTATGTGACCCTTACCGACAATTTTTTGCTCGATAACTTTCACATTAGATGTCCAAAATACTGGGTCGGGGTTATCAATACCGCAGGGATGGAGAGCATCTAACTGTTGGTAAAGTTCTTGGTTAATTTGATGAAAATTAGCCTCAGCATCGATTTGCAGTAACGGTTTGAGGTGCTGCGGTTCTAGACATTGGTTAGCGAACTCACATAAGCGCGATCGCAATTCTTGTAAGTTGTCTGCTGGGAAAGAAAATCCACCGGCTGCTTTGTGACCGCCGAATTTACCCAGCAAATCGTGACAATATTCCAAGGCTTCAAACACATGAAACTCAGGAATACCTCTAGCTGAACCGCGAATTTGTGCGTCGTTTTCGTAAGTACCGATGAACACGGGTACGCCGTAACGTTCTACCAAACGGGAGGCGACAATACCAATTACACCATGATGCCAATCAGGTTGAACAACGACTAAAACCCGGTCTTGTTGTAGAGACGTGATAAATTGCGCCTCTACAAAAGCGATCGCTTCTTGTTCAATTTGTTCGCACAATTGTTGACGGGTGGTATTTACCTGTTCACACTGGATGGCTCGCGCCAGTGCTATCCCCAGATCATCCGTAGTCAGTAATTCAATCACCGTCTGCGGATCACCAATGCGACCAATGGCGTTAATCCGGGGGCCGAGACGGAAGCCAATATCTTCTGGTTTGAGGGTTTTAGGATTGGGGATTGGGGAAGACAATTTCTCCCCTGCTCCTTGAGCTTGCACCCCCGCAATCTGAATCAAAGCCTGTACTCCTGGTAATTGAGATTTAGGTAATAGCTTTAAGCCGCGTTTTACCCAACGACGATTGACACCAGTTAAGGGTGCTAAATCTGCGATCGTTCCCAGGGTGAACAGTGCTAGCATCGGCTGAATTAAGCCTTTAGTGTTCCCTAGCTGCTGTGCTAAAGATACCGCCAAAATATAAGCCACACCCACACCAGCCACACCTCGGTATGGTGAAGATTCCGCGATAAGTTTAGGGTTGAGGATGGCGTTAGCTGGGGGTAATTTTTGGGGAATGTCGTGGTGGTCGGTGATAATTACCTTTAGACCCAGTTCTCTAGCTCTAGCAATAGGTTCAAAAGCAGAAATCCCATTATCTACAGTCAGAATTAACTCGACACCTTCATTCTTGAACTCTTCGACAATTCTTTGATTAATCCCATAGCCTTCGTGCATCCGGCTGGGAATGGCGTAATCTACCTGTGCGCCTAAACTGCGGAGACTGCGCCACAGTAAAGCCGTGCTAGTCATCCCATCAGCATCATAATCACCACAGATAGCAATTTTAGTTTGGTTGGCGATCGCATCTTGCAATAATTCCACACTCAACGCCAAATCTGGAAATTCTACTAGCGGTGACGGTAAGTTGAGCGATTCGGGGTTTAAAAAGGCTTGTGCTTGTTCTAGGGTTTCAATCCCGCGATTAATCAGCAGCTGGCTGATAATAGGTGATAAATTCGTCGCCAATGCCAACTTTTCCGCTAATTCTGGTTTTTGTAGGTAAATGTGCCAACGTTGATCGGGTAAACGTCTGAGAGGTGGGGATAATTCTGGTGAAGGTCGATTTAGCATTTAGCTATTGGCTGTCAGCTATGAGGTGTCAGCACACAATGAAAGGGATGAAGCCTATAGTAGCTTTACCCCTCTGGTTACTCAAAAAAATCTTACCAAACCTTTACCGAAAAATTAAGATGGGTTCAAAGTGTTCTACCGTAGGAAATGGATCATAAAAATGGTGTAGGAGTTGTTTCCATTCCTGATATTCAGGAGAATTTCTAAATCCGATGGTATGTGCTTCTAAATGTTCCCATTTCACTAGTAATAAATACTTACCTTCTATTTCCAAACATTTATGCAGTTCATGGGAGATATAACCATTCATCGATGAAATGATGTTTGAGGCTTGTGGGAAAGCACCTTCAAAATCTTGCTCCATGCCATGTTTAACATTAAGCATTACTGCTTCTAAAATCATAATGCAGGTTCAAAACACATTTACGCGGCCATCATTCAGTATATAGAGAGAGCGATCGCCTGGATAACGCCAAGTGGGACGAATTTTTACTCGTAATCTGCCAAGATTTAAGTAAAGAAAGCAGCATTTTATGAGATGATAAAGACTGGCAAATTTTCAACCATACCAAGGCAACAACAAGAGAAAATTCGCATTAAATCCCGGTATTTTCCTTAGAGACTGCTTTTATCGGTAATTCATAATCAAACATGGGTGATTACCCATCACCCGTTACCGACCTCAACAGATAATCTAAGTATTAAGATGCACACGCAAAATAAATATTTCTAATCAATTTGTTGAGATTAGAGGTTGTGAGGAATTGTGAATTGAGAGTTAATTACACTCTCAAAATTTACCTTGCCTGTAGATAAGGTCAAATTCCATAATTCTTAACTTTAAATTAGGTCTCATAGTCGATACAAAAACTGGTTTAACGTCGATAAAATCTATAGGCAGGAAGAGCCGAGGAGAACGCAGTGGTCTTATTAAAAGGCTTTGAAATTGAAATGTACACTGGTACACCGCAAGGGGAAATAGTCGGTCTCTCGGATAAAATTGTTGCAGACTTGGACGGGTTTATGCGAGAACCAGATAGTCGCAATGTAGAATACGTAACCAGTCCCTTGCACAATTATGAAAGCCTGTTGTGTGCCTTGCTGCGTCCTCGGCACGAATTGCGAAAATACCTGCAAACATTGGGAGACTATACCCTAATTCCGGGAAGTACCTTATCTTTGGGTGGAAGCGATCGCTTCATGCGTTCCGATCCGGCTAACCCCTATCACGACTACATCGAAAATACCTACAATACCAAGGTAGTCACCGCTAGCGTGCATATCAATATAGGTATAGATGATCCAGAAGTGTTAATGCGAGCTTGTCGGCTGGTTCGCCTGGAAGCACCGCTATATTTAGCCTTAAGTGCTTCATCTCCCTTCATAGATGGTAAAGCCACCGGTTATCACTCCTCCCGTTGGGCTGTTTTTCCCCAAACACCAACCCATGTACCACTGTTTACAAGTCACGCCCATCATATTGAATGGGTAGAACAGCAACTACTTGCAGGGAAAATGCAAAATGTCCGTCACTTGTGGGTATCAGTCAGGCCAAATGGCGATCGCCGTCCTTATGATCTCAATCGCCTGGAATTAAGAATCTGCGACTTAGTGACAGATCCCATCGCCTTACTCTCAATCACCGCCCTTTTAGAAGCACGGTTGTTGCAACTAATAGAAAATCCTGATTTAGATCCCCTAACCCAAAGTATTTTTTCTCCTGAAGAACTCATCACTATCACTACTAATAACGAAATAGCAGCCGCTAGTGGTAGCCTGGATGCTCAACTAACACATTGGCAAGATGGTCGCACGATTATAGCCAGAGATTGGATAACTGAACTTTATACAGAAGTTTGGGCGATCGCCAAAGAACAAGGTTTTAGCTGTTTCCTTTCCCCCTTACAGAAAATCCTCCGCGCCGGGAATGAAGCCCAACACTGGCTGCAACTACATAAAGTTGGTTTAGACAGCCAGCAAGTGATCACCCAAGCTATTACCGCAACTTACGAACGCGAAATCGAACTGCAAGACAAATTGTGTTCGTCTCTCGCCGCTTAATCATATATTGATATAGCAATCGTAGATTATTGGTGAGAGCCAATAACCCTGGGTTTTTCCAGAACCCAGGGTGTTCACCAGCTAAAACCATTTTGACACTCAAAGAGACTGGATCATTCGCCGTCTTTAGCAAAAATCTCATGAGTATTTACGCCTCAAAGGTATCAATTTTTGCTTTTAAAAATTTAATCTATATTACTCGCTTGACATTTATTAACAAAACCTATGATTAGCCTCTGTCTATTGGTAGATTTTTCATGGTAAATATATCTTTTTATACAAATAGAAGTTTTACGGACAATGCCCCAGGTAGTTTTAGTGAATCCGCAAATTCCCCCCAATACAGGTAATATCGCCCGTACTTGTGCGGCTACAGGTACAGAGTTACATCTAGTCGGTCCGTTGGGATTTGAAATTAGCGATCGCTACCTCAAACGAGCCGGTTTAGATTACTGGCCTTACGTTAAGCTGCACTATCACAAATCTCTAGAGGCGTTTACAAAAGCGCATCAAGAGCGTGGAGGACGATTGTTGGGTTTTTCTGTTCACGGTAGTTCTAATTATATTTACCACCAATTTCAAGATGATGATTGGTTATTGTTCGGTAGTGAAACTACTGGCTTACCAGCAGAAGTTTTGTCGATTTGTGATGCCATCTTACACATTCCAATGGCTCAACCAGGTGTTCGCAGCTTGAATCTATCCGTCAGTGTAGCTGTAGGTTTATTTGAAGCTCGTCGCCAGTTAGGTTATTTACTATAATTTTGAACTAGATTTTGCGTAAGTAATTTTACTTACGCAAAATATTCATGTTCATTGCGAAATGAGACTTATAGACTCATGAATCTTTCGTATATATATTTAAAAACGTATTATTTGTTACGTTAATTTTTACTGTCAACTGTAATTATATTGAAAAGCCAGAAAAAATAGATGTTTTTATGATAAGAAATTTGTATATCAAATCTCATCACTTCTGAAGTTTGAATGATAGATTTTGATGAATTAAAACGGTTGAGCTATGGGGAACAAAAAATTGCAACCTCTTTCTTATAAAGAGTTTGAACCATTTTTGCTAAATAAATATTTTTGAGGAAGAAAAAAGCGGTTATAAGTTTGTACGGTTGTTTTTTAGGGAATAATCAACGTAAAGTCTCGTGTTGGGTAGACGGATCTGCTAAAAAACCCTTGAAGATATTTACATCAAGGGGCATCGCTATTCCAGAAGTCTTAGTGAGAATTGCTCACAGCGACTGTTTCCTTGGAAGGTATCATGTATTTTCTAGTCAGACCGCCAAAAGCAAGAGTAAGCTAAGACAACTCTGAGAACAGCAAACTGCGTGAGGGGGTGAGGAGTCGAACGGACAAGTCAGCATAGCAACTTTTTAAGTTTTGCTAACAGGTGTGAACTTGTCTAAATCAGAGAACCAGGTTAATCTTGCCTATGTATCTCTGGTAAAAGTGATCTTGATCTATCGTGTGATGTGATCTAGATCGTTGACTAGTTCCAACTGAAAAATCTAGGTCAGTTAAGCACTATTGATCATAGGAGGTCGTCTTTGAAACGAGCATTGAAAAAAAGAGTAAAGGCTGTGTTGAAAAATACCCCAAGCAACGATGATGCCCCAATGGATCAACTAAACGTGGCGAACAATAAGGCGAATCGTCGAGCGCGGACACAAGTAGCCATGATTGGTTTAGCAATCTCGATGGGAGCAACCAGCCTTTTGGTGACTCGGCAAAGCGATCAAGCCCAAGCCGCAGCACCTGTAGGCAGCCAAAAAGCCGCCTCAACTGCTCCTGCTGCCTCTGATAATCAAGTGAAATTTGCTCCCACAAAGCTGGGGACTCCAGTAGTCTTATCAGCAAGCGTGCCAGAGAATCCTGTCATATTTGAACCGACAGCAGTTTCACAATTGCCTGGGCTTGAAGCTAAATGGCAAGTTTTGGCAAGTGGAATGTCTGTGCCAACTTCTACCTCAGAAACTCTTTCTCAAAATTTAGTAACTTACAAAACTTCCATAGACCAGCAAAACCAACAGTCACAGCAAGAGCAAGCTAAAGACTCTGTAGAGCAGCTTGCTAAAACTAACGATGTTAATGGTGAACAAACTGCATTTATAAAAACCCAGCCACAAACAGAGGCCGCAGATAGTGCAGCTGCTAGTGGTGAAATGAATCTTCAATTGAAGGCACAGCAAGAGTTTGCTCTTAATCGCCTCCAAGAAAAATCGAACCGTTTAAGAAAAAGTCTGGCGGAGTTGCGGTCTGAGGAGTCAAAAGATTTATCAAAAAATACCTCTGGCTTGAAGCAGCCAACGGCTATAGCCAATCAGCTGCCCCCTCTCAGCACTAACGGCACAGTTATCGAACAGTCGCCAACTCGTATCACGAGTAATCAAGATAATCTGGTAACAAGTGTAAAACAGCCACAAGCGATTACTATCCCGGTGCAGCCACCAGCAACAACTGCACCAATAGTTGCACCCAAAATTACTGCGCCATCCCAACAAGCAAGATACGAGGTCAAACCAGGAGATACCCTAGCTGCGATCGCTAGCAGATACAATACTTCTGTTTCAGAACTAGTTAAAGCCAATGGAATCAGTGATCCCAATCAGTTGCAAATTAGCCAACAATTGGTGATTCCTGTTGCTCAGAACCCAATAAATAGACAGTACGGGATTAATTCTGAAGTAGCTAGTATTCCTGTAAAAACCACTAGCATTAATTCCCAACCGATTACTTCACAAACACCTGTTTTAGCTGATAACACCAGTCTCGCTGTGCCAACAACAGCAACTGAAGAGAGCCAAAACCAAGCAACTACCCCAGTTGAGCTAGAAACAACTGCTAATAATCGCGTTACTCAAAGTATGGGTGGAGACACCCCAATTCCCAGAGCTTTTGTAGAAATCCAGAAGCCCAAAAAGACGAATGACAGAGTAGCCAGTGCAAAAAACGAGCGACTCCGTAGCTTACAAGCAGAAATTCAGAGATTGCAAGCAAAATACCGCGCTCAGAATTCTGCAAATAACGCATCTTCAGAAAGAGAAGATGCGGCTGTACCCATTCCCGTAGCCACCCCCAATGGCTTGGCAGTTTCTAGACCTGTTTCTAATCAAACAGAATTTTCCATCCCGATTGCTGTTCCTACTCCCATAACACCTGGCTACGCTAACCAACCAGTTAAGCCGGAATTCCGTGCTACTCGTCCTCTAAATAACGAGCCAGTTAATCCAGAGTTCTTGCCTAACAATGGAGCTAACCAGTTGTCACCATCCCGTAATTCATCGGGTATAAGAGTAGCAACACCTCCATCTGGTGTTAATGCTTCGGACTCTTTAGGAAGAATGAGAGGAACTACTGTTTCTCCAACCAAGCTACCTCCTTTAGCTGCGGTAGACCAATATTTACCCAGAACAATTGATGAAAGCACACCTCTTCCATCAGATTCTTCTGCAACCTACACTTGGCCAGCAAAAGGTGTACTCACCTCTGGCTATGGTTGGCGTTGGGGAAGAATGCACAGAGGTATTGATATTGCCAACGGTGTTGGTACACCGATTGTTACAGCATCTGATGGCATTGTTGAGAAAGCTGGTTGGAATAAGGGTGGCTATGGCAATCTTGTAGATATCCGTCATGCCGATGGTACGTTAACTCGTTATGCTCACAACAGCAAAATTTTTGTACGAGCAGGTCAAGAGGTACGCAAAGGACAGCATATTGCCAACATGGGTAGCACTGGTTTTAGCACTGGACCTCACCTGCATTTTGAAATTCACGCAGCAGGTAAGGGAGCAATTAATCCCATAGCAATGCTACCGAAAGAGCGCATATAACTAAGGTCTGTTTCCAATTTAATTATTATCTTGCCTTTGAAGAGGGAGCTTAATTACTCCCTCTTTTGCTTTTGGGTGTCGTAACTAATGACTAATGACTACTCAGCACTCAGCACTCACTACTCAGCACTCACCACTCTCTCTGCTATCCTGAGTTTGGCAGAACGCGATCGCGGATTATCACTAATTTCTGCGTCAATCGCAATAATTGGCTTTTTAGTCAACACTTTTAACAGAGGTGAATTACGTAACCCATGCTTCACTAAGCGGTCTTCTAGACTATGGAAACTGATAATAACGATTCTGCCACCTGTAACTAAAGCTTTGGGTGCAGTCTCCAAAAAAGTTTCTAGGGACTTTAACTCATCGTTAACCACTATTCGTAAAGCTTGAAACACACGGGTAGCCGGGTGAATTCTACCATAGCGGTACTTAGGTGGTACACAACTTGCGATCGCTTCAGCCAATTCTGTAGTTGTGTGCAATGGTCGTTTTTCGACAATGCGCTTGGCAATACGCCGTGATAGTCGTTCTTCTCCGTATTTAAAGAAAATATCTGCTAATTCTTTCTCATCCCACTCATTAATCACATCAGCCGCAGTCAAAGATTGCCTTTGATCCATTCGCATATCTAAACTAGCCGTGTGACGAAAGCTAAAACCTCGTTCTGGTGTATCTAAGTGATAAGAACTCACACCCAAATCCGCGAGAATGCCATCAAAACTGGCAACAGGAAATTTATAAGTCGCAAAATTGCTGCGAATAAACTTTACCCTATCACCAAACTCTGCTAACTCTTTTTTAGCTGCGGCTAAAGCATCCTCATCTTGGTCAATAGCCGTTAGCTGTATATCCGGTACAGCCCCTAAAATCAAACGACTATGACCACCGCCGCCTACCGTTGCATCCAGATAGTGTCCGCCTGGGCGTAGTGCTAAACCTGTGATTACTTCCTGCGGTAAAACTGGTAAATGGGAAAATGTCGGTTCTTCGATAGCTGGCAAGTTAGCAGAATGAGAATTCATGAGATTTAGCACAAAAAGATAGAGGATTATAGGATAATTTAAAAATCAGAATCAATTATTCTTAGTTAATAATTAGCCATTTAGTTTAGTTTTAATTGTGGTAATAATAAACATCTAAAATCATCTAAATTAACGGATGGGTGAATAAACTGAAAATCGAGCGATCGCATGAATAAGCAGCATCTAGCATTGAAATACTGAATGTAGAACATCTACAATACTCTATTTGCCAGTGCATATAAAGTTACAATTAAAAGCAAAAATATATAGCACTATTTTTTCTGGTAAATTCAAATTTAATAGCAAAATTACTGGTTTAACATCAACAGTCATTGGGTATTGGGCAGAAAAAAGTCAAAAAATCATTTCTTGTCTCCTCCGCACCTCTGCTTCTTTCCTGTCACCTGTCACCTGTCACCTGTCACCTGTCACCTCTCCTCCCATGAGAGATGAAAAAATCCAGTGCCTTAATTTATTGGTTATCGAGCTTCCATATAATAGTTGAAGAAGTGAAACAAAATGCAACATCAAGAAAAAGCCCTCAGCTGCCCCCATCTCTCCAACATACTCCCGTATGGGCAATAAATGCCGGGCTTGCCCCAAGATATTGCCTCTACGAACATGACAACATTGGCAGACACGAAAAATCCTGTCTGGATGGCATATACGCGGTTCAATTCACAATTTTCTAATGGGAGAACACGGAATTTATGGCAAGAATAGAAACCCGCACTGAACCTATGGTGCTGAACATGGGGCCACACCATCCCTCCATGCACGGGGTTTTGCGGTTAATTGTCACTTTGGATGGTGAAGACGTTGTTGACTGTGAACCGGTGATTGGCTACCTACACCGAGGCATGGAAAAAATTGCCGAGAACCGCACCACTGTAATGTACGTCCCCTACGTTAGTCGCTGGGACTATGCAGCAGGGATGTTCAATGAAGCTGTCACCGTCAACGCGCCAGAAAAATTGGCAGGTGTGACTGTACCCAAACGCGCCAGCTACATCCGCGTCATTATGCTGGAATTGAATCGCATCGCTAACCATCTGCTGTGGTTCGGTCCATTCCTAGCTGATGTAGGCGCACAAACTCCCTTCTTCTACCAATTCCGCGAACGGGAGATGATTTATGATTTATGGGAAGCTGCTACAGGCTACCGCATGGTCAACAATAACTACTTCCGCGTGGGTGGTGTAGCTGCTGATTTGCCCTATGGCTGGGTAGATAAGTGCATGGAATTCTGTGATTATTTCTTACCCGTCATCGATGAATACGAAAAGTTAGTTACCAATAACCCCATTTTCCGCCGTCGTATTGAAGGTATTGGCACTATTGGCCGTGAAGAAGCTATTAACTGGGGGCTGTCTGGCCCGATGTTACGCGCTTCTGGCGTGAAATGGGATTTGCGGAAAGTTGACCACTACGAATGCTACGACGATTTTGATTGGGACGTGCAGTGGGAAACTACCGGTGATTGCATGGCGCGTTACATGGTGCGGATGCGGGAAATGCGCGAATCTGTGAAGATTCTCAAGCAAGCCCTCAAAGGACTACCCGGAGGCCCCTACGAAAATCTAGAAGCCAAGCGTTTAATGGCTGGGAAAAAATCAGAATGGGATGCCTTTGATTATCAATACATTGGTAAGAAAGTTTCTCCCACCTTCAAAATGCCCAAAGGTGAAATTTACGCCCGTGTAGAAAGCGGCAAAGGCGAACTAGGTATTTATCTGATTGGTGATGATAACGTCTTTCCTTGGCGGTGGAAGATTCGTCCAGCAGATTTCAATAACCTCCAAATTCTGCCTCATTTGTTACGTGGCATGAAAGTTGCAGACGTTGTAGTGATTCTCGGTAGTATCGACGTAATCATGGGGTCTGTTGACAGATAGTGTTCATAGGGTAGGCAATGCCCAATCCTAAATCATTGGTCTTTTGGACACGTTACGCGTAGCTTGCTTTGCTAGGCAACGCTATCGCGAACCCAGTAGAGGTAAGTAAGCGTGGAGAACTCTGGTTTTGAAAGCCAGGGTTCTACTTTCTTCCAATACCACAAATTAGATAAGATTGCCTAGATCAGCATTAAAAATTTTCAAATATTAATTCTTAATTAATTATTATTAGTTTTCTGAAAAAGTTATATAAATTAAGATTGCCAATAATAACTTACCTAAAGTTTTATTTAGTATTTGTTCTATTTCTATGAAATTTTATTTGCTTGTTTGAGTAAATATAATTTATTAATAGAATCTGATAAATTTCTATATAAAACTGACCCTTCTATCTGTATTTATAAATTTTAAACCTGTGCAAATCCATTCTCACGCAGAATTTGATCCTAGCTCAAATACTCCTACGGAAGATGGCTTAAAAAGAATCCTGAATCGTCTTGTCCAAAAAATGCAAAGGGACGCATTAATCCGACAAACGACGAACGAACTGAGAGAATCACTTCAGGTCGATCGCTTAGTTTTATATTACTTTTACTGGCAATGGCATGGACAGGTAACTTTTGAGGCCTTAAGTTCTCCAGAGTTCTCTATATTAGGTTCAACTGGGGCTGATGAGTGTTTTAATGATGAGTATGCAGGATTGTATTTAGCAGGCAGAGTCAAAGCGATCGCTAATATTGAAACAGAACCAATCGCAACTTGTCACCGAGATTTTCTCCGCAGTTTACAAGTCCGGGCTAACCTAGTAGTACCCGTTTTGATCCCCAGAGGCTTGTGGGGATTACTCGTAGCCCATCAATGTCAAGGAACTCGTGATTGGTCACAATCAGATATAGAACTGATGCAAGTAGGGGCGAGAACTTTAGCCACATCCCCTGAAATTTTGGAAAGTTAAATATGAGTGATGGATGATAGGTGCGCCAGTGCGGTCGTCTCTTCGTTCCCTGTCACCTGTCATCTGTTCCCTATCCCCTGTTATCTATGGATTCTAATTTGGCACTGCATACAGCCATCGCCCATCGAATTAGTACCAGTCCTCAACAACGAATTACTTTTGCTGAATACATGGATATGCTGCTATATCACCCTGAATATGGCTACTATTCCAGCAATGCAGTCAAAATTGGGTTTAAGGGAGGTGATTTTTTCACCTCCGTCAATCTCGAATCTGACTTTGGGGAGTTATTAGCAGAACAATTTCTGCAAATGTGGGAAATTTTAGGGCAACCTGTACCCTTTTATTTGGTAGAAATGGGCGCAGGTCAAGGATTGTTAGCGTTACATATTCTTCAATACACTCAGCAGCAGCATCCAGATTTTTTCTCGGTGTTGGAGTATCTAATTATTGAAAAATCCCCAGGCTTACAACAAGAACAGCAGCAACGCTTACAAGAGTTTCCCGTGCGCTGGTGTAGCTGGGAAGATATATCATCTAACTCAATTGTTGGCTGTTTTTTCTCTAACGAGTTAGTAGATGCTTTACCGGTGCATCAGTTTATCTTAGATTCCGGTGAACTGCGAGAAATTTACGTCACCATTCGGGAAAAACAGGTAGATGAAAGCGTAACTCCATCCTTTACAGAAATCACAGATGCACCCTCTACCCCCCTCCTAGCAGCATATTTTGATTTAGTAGGGATTAATTTTCCGCAAGGTGGTTATGAGGATGGCTATCGCAGCGAAATTAATTTAGCTGCTTTAGACTGGTTGAGTATAGTAGCCGACCGCTTGCAACGGGGGTATGTGTTAACAATTGATTATGGCTACCCTGCCAGCCGTTATTATAATCCCAGGCGATCGCAAGGAACGCTCCAATGCTATTATCACCATCGTCATCACAACAACCCTTATATCAATATTGGGCGGCAAGATATCACAGCCCATGTTGACTTTACCGCTTTAGAACGATGGGGTGAGTCCTGTGGTTTAGAGAAAGTTGGTTTTACACAGCAGGGTTTATTTTTGATGTCCTTGGGCTTAGGAAATCGCATTGCAGCCCTTTCCTATCAAGAAATACCCCTTTCTCAACTGCTACAACGACGAGAATCACTACACCAACTAATTGACCCCACAGGACTAGGGAATTTTGGAGTTTTAATTCAAAGCAAGGGATTACCCAAACACAACACTTCTCAAACCCTAAAAGGCTTAACTGTGCCAGAGTAAAAGTAAGAGTGAAAAATTAAAACTCTCTTTAAGAATGCTGTATTAGCCAGATATGGACTAGCATAACAGTGATTGCTATGAAGCCGAGTCAACAATCGGAGTAATAATTATGTCTGCCCATGACCTGTTAATGTTAGTAACACTACTTAGTCCCGGTATCTTGTTATCAGTAATCATTATGGTGAGTTTTGCCGCAGGTGGCTAATTGCTTAGTCAGACTTTGGGGAGTAGAAAAACTGATACAAAATAAAAATTTACCCACAGACTCCGCTTACGCTATGTACTAGGTAAATTGAGGATGGTATCAAGAGTACCTACTTCCTAACTGCTCATCATCCAACAATAAAAACGCGATGTCTAAATTATGGCCTCGCCTATGGTCTACTAAAGGAAAGTGAAAAATGAAGGTGGCATTTCTGGGAACTGGACTAATGGGACTACCAATGGCCCAAAGATTGTTAGCAGCAAATGTAGAGGTAATTGCTTACAACCGTACCCCAGAAAAACTAGCACCCCTGCAAGCAGCCGGGGCAGAAGTCGTTACACATCCCCGCTATGCTATTCGGGAAGCTGAGTGCGTCATTCTCATGTTGACGAACGCCGCAGCAATTTACCATGTCCTGCTATCGGACACCTCTTGGCGGACTTTGGCAGGGCGTACTATCATCCAGATGGGAACAATTACCCCAACACAAAGCCAGGAAATCCGCGATTCTATAGTTGGGGGTGGGGGTGAATATATAGAAGCCCCCGTATTGGGTAGCATCCCCGAAGCAAAAGCAGGGACGCTAACGGTGATGGTAGGGGCGCAACCACAACAATATGAACGACACTTAAATTTACTCAAAAATTTTGGGACAGAACCTATACTCATAGGGCCGGTGGGAACTGCATCTGGGTTGAAATTAGCCTTAAATCAGCTAATTGGTTCTCTAACTACAAGCTTTGCTCTCAGTTTAGCCTTTGTGCAGCGTCAAGGAATTGACGTGGACAAATTTATGGAAGTATTGCGCGATAGTGCGTTGTATGCGCCTACCTTCGATAAAAAACTACCGCGTATGTTAGATGGAAATTATCGCAACCCGAATTTTCCTACTAAACACTTGCTCAAAGATACAGATTTATTTATTTCTGAAGCCCAATCTCTAGGTTTGGATCTCAGCAGTGTTGAAAATGTGCAGAAAATTCTCCAAACAGCCATGAAAATGTCGTTTGCTAATGATGATTATTCTGCCCTATTTTCTGTAATTAGAGATTGGGGAGAGGTGAGTGGTGGTTAGGGGTATTAGTGAGAGTCATTGTTAGGCAACATGAGTAAAACAACACCATAATAAATCTTTAAGTCTAGAAATGAAGATAATGACTACAATAAAGGCAATAAAATTTCAAATTCCGTACCTATATCTGGTTGGGAACGGAAATTTAGATTACCCCCGTGCCTAGCAGTGATAATGCGATAACTGACTGCTAAACTTGTTTCTTTATCGGCTCTTTTTTCGACAGAAAAACTTTCGAGGATTTGTTTCTGTAACTCATCAGATATTCCTACCCCATTGTCAGCAATGCAAATAGAAACCCAGCGAGAATCAGGGGAATCTGGGGCTTTTGCTGCTTGAGAAATAACTTCTGTAGTAATGATAATTTCTGCTTGTTTAATATTTTGGCTACAATCTGGTTGCAGTTGATGCCGTACTGCTTCATCTAGTAAGCTATCAACAGCTTGACTTAAAATATTCATTAACACTTGATTTAATTGGCCAATAAAGCAAGGAACTGGCGGTAGTTTACCGTAATTCTTAATAATTTTGATTTCTCCTTTTAAACGGCTTTTTATTAAAATTACAATGCTATCTATACAGGTATGCAAATCTACTGGTTTAGGATAAACTGCATCAATATGACAAAAATTTTGTAAACTAGTGACAAGTTTTTTTAATCTTTCTGCGCCACTGCGTGCGCTAGTTAAGGCTTTAGATAAATCTTGTGCTAAATAATCAAATTCTATTTCTTCTTTAAGAAAATTTATTACCTCGCAAGCTTGAGGTAAATTGTTTTCGTAAGCAGCTATCAGTTTCAGTAAATCTTGGCTGTAGTTGGAGATATGAGTTAAGTTACCCCAGATAAAACCTACAGGGTCTAAAATTTCGTGGGCTACCCCATCTACTAACCTTCCGAGGCTTGCCATTTTATCATTTTGAATCATTTGGGCTTGACTACGTTCGTAGCGCACCTGAGTTTCGATACCGCGAATTTGCCAAGCGGCAATATTGAGTTCATGGGAATCTAATAATTTGTAGGTACTTTCTGCTGTCTGCACTACTAATGGTTCTGCCAGAAATTCAGGCGATCGCTTCAGTGTATGGTGCATGGCTGTTAAAATTGGCGTTGTCTCAGGTAGTTGCAATATCGCTGTTCGAGCATAACTGTAGAGAACATCTAAGGATTCTTTAGCAAATAAATCTTGTCCGTGGGGACGAATCAAAAACTCCACCAGTCGCCGCCGAGAAATCATTCCCCGAAATTTGCCCTGTTCTACTAAAATTACCCCTGGGAGTGAGGGATATTTATCAAAATACTTCGCTACTTCTGCACCGGTAAAACTAACTTCCACGTCAAAGGTGTACATTGGTAGTTCTTGCAGGCTTGACTCTAAACCTAGATCGCGATCGCTACCAACAGATAAAACTGGTGGTGATATTTGGGAACAAAACTTTTTTGACACTTTATTAAACTCTCATTTTGACCAAAATTGGCCAATAATCAGCTAATATTTTATGCCTTACATTGGCTATTGACACTAATACCAGAAAGCAAAAGAAAACACCCTGATCTATCGGCTTTTTAGTTATTTTAGCTAGTCCCTGGATGTACGCCGATCCGTAAGAGTCTCTAAACTCTATCCTTGAGACTGGATGATTATCGTGAAAATACTTACATATAATTAACGATTTTCCAAATTGGTCTTGCCGATTGAGAGTTTTTATAGTAGAAATTCAACCAACACTAAAATTTTATTTTCACAGGAATCACAAAAATCATGACTATTAATAACTTAGAGCGATCCCCAAATGTTAAAAGACGATGAATTCTTTATGAACCAGTCCAGAAGATAACCCAATCAAGCGTTATTGTACGGTAAGTATAAATATTAGGTAGTTAAATGACAGCCTAGTACCGCAAGGCGGAAGTCAAAAGTCAAAAGTCAAAAGTTTAATATACAAAGGCTTTTGCTGTTTTGAAATGGTCTGCTTATTCACGCCGTGCTGTACTAGTTAAGCACCTCATACACAAAACTAGGAACTATTGTGGAGGTGAAACAATCATCAAGATGGTCATTACTAGTACATCCACCCAAATCAACACCCCTGTCTATTACAAGTCAATGACATTAGTATTGACATAAAACTCCCAAGCAAATCTCTACTTAGTGTTTTCAATATGTTGTATTGTACCTAAATGTGTTTGATCCCCATTCAGATAGAATGACTAGGCATAACCTCAAAAATTCAAACCGCTTTTGACTGCGACACCCATGAATCAACTGAACAATGGTTTCACTATATTTCTGAGTCTGCTAGTCGAGGCGATGCCTTTTTTGCTTCTAGGGGTTTTATTCTCTAGCGTGCTGCTGTTTTTTGTTGATGAGCGCAAACTAGTAGAAAGAATGCCCAAAAACCCCCTATTTGGTGCTTTAGTCGGCAGTCTGGTAGGCTTTTTGTTTCCGGTGTGTGAATGTGGCAATGTGCCGGTAGCAAGGCGGTTGCTGATGCAAGGAGTACCCACACCTGTAGCAGTTGGTTTTTTACTAGCAGCACCAACAATCAACCCGATTGTAATTTGGGCAACGTGGACAGCATTTCGCGATCAGCCAGAAATCGTAGTCCTCAGAGTGGTATTTTCTTTATTAATTGCCACCATTATCGGCTATGTGTTTAGTTTTCAAACAGACTTGCAACCCATAGTGCAACCGGCGATCGCCCGTTATTTGAAATTTAATCCCCCCCATAAACCAGAACCAAAACGCCGGGGCAAATCTCAACTAGGACAACAAGGAGCTAATACTCCTGCTATATTACGTTCTGGGACTTACATATTAGGGGGAAGAGCAGGTATGACTACGCGTCTGGATGCCAACCTAGTCCCAGCTGGTGAACCTACCCTCACGACTAGTAAACCCCCAGTAGATAAACTCCATCTAGTCCTAGACAACAGCATCCAAGAGTTGCGAGAATTGGGAGGCGTAATGGTTTTAGGTAGTGCGATCGCGGCAGCAATTCAAGTGCTAGCCCCCCGTGAGTTAATTCTCAGCCTCGGTGCTGGCCCCATCACCTCAATTTTGGTCATGCTAGTGTTAGCCGCCGTCGTATCCATTTGTTCTACAGTTGATTCCTTTTTTGCCCTATCCTTCGCCTCCACCTTTAGCACTGGGTCTTTATTAGCATTTTTGGTATTCGGCCCCATGATTGACATCAAAAGCGTCGGCTTGATGTTATCCATGTTCAAACCCAAAACCATCTTTTACCTATTTGCCTTAGCAGGACAACTTACATTTTTGTTCACCCTGTTTATTAACTTGCACGTTATTTAAGTAGGAGTGAGTAATGAGTATGGAAATAATTTTGAATTTTGAATTTTTAATTGGAGCGAAGCGACTTGACTAAATCTCCAAATCCAAATAAATTACTTCCCTGGCTGGATGTCTTAGCAATTACAGCCTGGGGCGTGTTGATGTTGAGATATTGGCTAAATGGCAAGCTGAACCTGCTAATTCACCCCAACTTCTTTAGTTTAGTGGTATTAGGTGGTGTTGCGTTGATCGCCCTTGGTTTATTGAAAGCACAAGAACTATGGCGATCGCGCCGACGACAGCGTGATGTGACACCAAACCCTCAGCACATTAATTTTTTTGCCCCTGGTTGGGGTAGTAGCTTGCTGTTAATCACAGCGATATTAGGTTTAATCATCACACCCCAAGTCTTTGCTAGTGATAAAGCACTCCAGAGAGGAGTGACAGATTTATTGTCAACCTCTCGCGTTCAGCCCCAATCCTTTCGTGCTTCCATTCGTCCAGAAGAGCGATCGCTTGTAGACTGGGTACGCACACTCAGCGTTTACCCTGAACCAGACTCATATACAGGTCAAAAAGTCAAGGTTCAAGGATTTGTTATCCACCCACCAGAGATAGGTAAAGAATACATATTTGTAGCCAGATTTGTACTGACTTGCTGTGCTGCTGATGCTTATCCTATAGGCTTACCTGTCAAACTCTCAACAGGTCAAGAGAGATACTCCCCTGACACCTGGCTAGAGATAGAAGGCAAAATGATGACAGAAACTATAAGCGGTAAACGCCAACTCACCATAGCCGCGAGTTCCTTGAAAAAGATTCCCCAACCAGAAAATCCCTATAGCTATTAGTAGGTGACAGGGGAGCAGGAGGTAGAGGTTATTCACTGCGTGACGCTAACGCGAACAATTTTGAATTTTGTAGGCGCAAGACTTTCCTGCGGAGGCGTAAGCCTTGCCCCAGGCTATGAGTGAATTTTGAATTCCCCTAAGGGGTTGACTAATGACTAAAAAAGCTTTTCTCCAACCATTAGATCGGGTTGCAATTGCCTTGATGTTGCTGCTGAGTTTGCTGATTGGACTACTCATCTTGCAAGGAGATGTCGTAGCAGCACGCGTGCGAGATTTTACTTGGCAAAATCAGCAAATTGGGGCAGAAGATGTCTCTTTTACCCTCGCTTTTAGCCGTCCCATGAACTTAAAAAGTGTAGAGGATAACTTAAAGATTGAACCACCTCTAGCAGGTAAAATTAGTTGGGCGGGGCGACGGATGGTTTATACGCTGTTGACACCTGCACCCTACGGCACGAATTATAAGGTTCAGTTGCAAGGAGCTAAAGATAAATTTGCTGATCAAGAAGATACGGAGCGAGTCATACAGCCTTTTTTAGGGCAGTTTAGCACCCGCGATCGCGTCATCCTTTACATAGGAGCTGATCAAGAAGATAAAGGCCGCTTAATTCTCTACAATTTGACGGAAGAGAAAAAAACAGTTCTCACCCCCAAAGAATTGGTAGCGATGGACTTTAAAGCATTCCCAGATGGGGAAAAAATTCTGTTCTCGGCTCGCACCAGTAATAATCAAGACTTACTATCAGCCAAAATATATACTGTTACAACCGGAATTGCTGCCAAAACTGACACTAGAGCCGCCGCAGCCGGCCTGATTGAGCTAGTTTTAGACAATAAAGACTATCAAAATCTCAAATTCGACTTGTCGGCAGATGGGCAAACAATAGTTGTGCAACGGGGAAATAGAAATAACCCCAGCGACTTTGGACTGTGGTTTATGCCAGCTAACAGCAAACCTGGGGAAAAACCTCAACCCCAACGCCTACAAAGTCAACCAGGAGGGGACTTTATTATTACTCCTGATAGTAAAGCTGTAGCTGTTGCCCAAGGACAGGGAGCAGCTATTTTAGCTCTTCAAAAAGATGCTAGCAAACCCTTAGATTTTCTGCCGCAGTTTGGGCTAGTGCAGGCATTTTCTAAAGATGGTTCTCAGGCCGCAATGGTCAAGTTTAATACAGATTTCACAAGAGATTTGTTTTTAGTCACCAACCAAGGTACTCAGAAATCCTTATTAAAAACTACTGGTTCTATTCTCAGTTGTCAGTTTGACCCTGCTTCACCCACTCTTTACTGCTTGTTGACACAACTTGTCTCTCAAGATCAATACATAGAACAACCTTATTTAGTGGCGATTGATCTCAAGAATAAACAGCAGAAACCATTGTTAGTGTTGCCTGTAGAACAAAGAAACGTCCAAATGAGTTTATCTCCCGATGGTTTGGCGTTGCTGTTTGACCAAGTAGTTCCCGAAGCCAATGCTACTACAGCATCTGCCAACAACTTGAAAACCGATGATGGCGAGGCGATCGCTACTAGTAGTCTCTGGTTAATGCCCCTACTACCGATTTCTGATACAGCCATCAGTACCATCAAACCAGAAAAGCTGCCACTCATTGGATTTCACCCCCGTTGGCTACCTTAACAATTCAAAATTCACTCATACCCTACGGCTAGGCTTGCGCCTACAAAATTCAAAAATAATCCAGGGAAGCAAGTGATCAAAATGGGGCAGAGAAGTATTATTTTCCTTCACGCCCCACTTTAAATTTGATTTTCCCCATGTGTTAATCAATCCCAAATTTTAAATTTTTACCTTTTTTGTTGACTTGATAGAATATGTATTTGATAAATTATATACAGAGACAGTGTTTCTCCAGCGTGTGAATTCCTACCAGGGGGTTGCTACTACATCACTTCTAACCAAAGTCAAGCCAGCTTTAACCCAAATATTTAATATTTAAGTATCTGTACAGCAAATCATATATTTGTAGCATTTCATCTCAAAACCCCCTCGTTATCTAAGGTTGACGAGGGGTGAGTTGATAATGTTATAACGACATTAGTTATAGATGCAAAATGGGGAACACTGATCAATGATTAACTACTGACGCTAGGGGAAAATGACTTCGCTGTGAGATTAACCCCTAAGCAGTTAATCAGCAATGCTGAATATTGATAAGTGGGTGGTTCAAGAGTGATGAATGAAGCCGACACCTCAAATAATAGGACTGTGATGGAATCTCCTAATTCTTCTGCTAATTCTCTACAAACAGAACAAACGATCTGTCCTTTTTACTCAGTTGTGCCTGCTGACAATACAGTCGTTGCTAAATTTCCACTCCTTAAACCCGCAGCAGATGAACAGCATCATCCCCAAACTCCCGACTTTCCCCAAGATACCACTAACCAAAAAGATTGGGTTGTAGAGCCTGATAGTGACAAGCAAACACAGGTCGCAGATGAATTTCACCAGCTGCTGGCATTAAATGAAGAGCTGCGTGCAGCTAATAATGACTTGTACCAGCAAGTAGAAAATCTTAAAGATGACTTGGCTGAGTCAGAAAAAGCTTTGCAATGGCAGAAAAGACGCTCTAGTGTCACGGAATCTATGCTTAATCAACAAGCACAGGAACTGTCTGCGGCTCAAGAACAGATTCAATCGCTATTCCAACAGCTAGAAACTACATCTCAAACTGCACAGCGTCAAGAAATTCTGATCGATAGTTATAAAGCACAATTACAAATTAGTCAACAACGCATTGCTCAGTTAGAACGAGAATGCGCCTTATTACAAACTAACTATAGCGAACAATCTCAGCAGGTCTTGCAATCAGAAAATGCTTGTCGGGAGCTACGTACTAGGTTAATGCGACAGCAGCGTCAGACCTTGCAATTTAAAGCAGCACTGGAAAAATCACTAGAGACATCTATTCCTAGTTATGACTCTCCTGATACAGCTAATGATAAGCCTGAAAATCCAGTCACCCATAAATCGCGTTTTGCGAGGAAAGCTCGTTCTCTATTTCCTAACGCGCAGCCGATTCAACCTTGGTCAGCAGAATCTGAATCTTTAGAAGAAAATGCTGCTCAGGTGAAGAGTGAGCCTTCATTACCACCTCCATTTAGCGGCGATTACGCTGTTCCTAATCCTTCCCCTGTTTGGAATTGGCTAGTCAAGCCAGAGACCCCCCCAGCCTCAGAGCCAACTTTATCAAGGGATGCTGTAGAAAATGAGTCTTTGATTAAACCTGAAGATGTTTCCTCTGTAACTCCATCATCCGAGCTAGATGAGCAAATAGATAGTCTCATCCAAATGTTTTTTGCATCCCAGTCTGGAACTAAATCCGCAACACCACCAGCATCAGATCCTCTTCCAGACAGCCAACCCGTAGAGACTCAGGTATGGGAAACTTGGGCTACAGATGTTGAAGATGATGAAATACCAGAAACCACACCAGAACCGAAACCAGAATCGCCAGTGGAGACATTTACAAGCATCACCCTCCCCACAAATAATTCCGCAACATTATCCTTCACTTTATCCCCCACGAACGCAGAGAACCTTGCTGAAGCACCAGAGTATTTTCATCCAGAACGATCTCTAGTAGATGAGGGGGAATTACCGTTAAGTGATTTACCCCCCGAATTATTGGGTGACTTTGCTGGTGACGATCTTCCTCAATCACCTTCACCAGTGGTATATCCCCAGCATCCACCGAAGAAACGCAAGTCTTTAGCATCCGTGGAACTACCAAATTTTAAGCAAAATGGTCAATAAATAGGGAACAAATCAAGTTAAAATTCAAAATTCAAAATTAAGAGGATGTTAATTTTGAATTTTGCGGAAAGTTCTGTAGGCGGGTTTCCCAACCTAGGAACGCCACTTGCTACAAGCCGGGAAACCCCGAAGTTGCTCCACTTGGGCAAAGCCCTTGGCGCAGCCTCTCGTAGAGAAGACCGCACTTCTCTTCGTCCAACGCAGTGGCTCAAATTTTCAAGACGAATTTTGAATTGGTATTACGCCCCCCCACAGCGCAGAGTCTTGTTGTGTAATTCCTGATTTGCAACCTGCTGGGGCGATCGCGGTCTACCTGTAGTGATAGCGTAGTTAATAGTTAATAACCACAGCCATGCTCCCGGATAACGCAGTTCTAGCCGAGGTTTCACCCAGATGAGAAAACTAGGCAACCAAGCACTCAGTAAAGCACTAACTAGGGCATAACGACCAAAATTAACATAAGTTCCTAGCCACCTGAGCAAATCTTTAGGGCCAGCTAGTTCCCAAATCCACCACAGTAAGGCAGGATTTTTGCTAGCTGCTTTCAGTGCTAGGCGGTTGAAGGTCAACCAAGTACACCTATCTTTGATGAAATTATCAGCTACCTCTGGAGGTTCATCTGCTAATAACCCAAAGAAGGTATTCAGCATGGCATTGATGCGCTGGGGTGGTAAAAATTGCCCAGTAGGAACCATCATCCCTTTAGAAAATAGCCAAGTTACAGAAACGTTGCTTTGATAGGCGCGAATTAAGTTTAAATGACGACGAGTCAATAGATCATGCTGTAAAGCGACATTTAACAGGGTGGTAAGACGCTCTAAGTTACGTACTAGAGAACCAAATCCAGTGAATACCAAGGGTGATTGTAAAGATGCGGCATCACCGATCGCAATTAATCTATCAAATGCAACTTGGCGATCGCTACTACCGACACTAAAATGTCCCGGTATGTAGCCAAATGTCGGCTTTTTCCAGACCAGTTGTTCCATATCACATCGGCGGTACTCTGGTAAAATTGTGAAGAAATCTTCATACATCTCCAACAAAGAACCAGGGTTTTCTGGGTTGACTTCGTGGTAGTGAAATAGATAGATTGTCAGTTCTTCACCCGCACCAGGAAACAATTCCCAAATTAATTGTCTACCCCGCGAAATATCGCCGTGGCTGTAAAGCACGTCTCCATACTGAGAATCCCAAACACCAGGCTCAAAGCCCTTGTCAATAACTGCTCCCACTGTCGGACAGACACTATCAAAGGCACGTCCACCGTTTAATTGCCAAGCGATGGGGGAAGCAGTTCCCATTGCATCGACTAAAAGCCGACCGCTTACCTGCTTTTCTTCTTGCGTCGGTAAATGCTTCAGATGGACTAGAACTTGTGAGTCATGAATATCAGCCCGGAGAAATTCCGTCTCATCCCAGATTTCGCCACCTGCGGCCTTTAACTTCTGCCCACACAAACGCAGTAACTTATCTGAGTCTAGAGATACATTTAACACCGTAGGCGTGTGTAAGATAGGCGATCGCAGTTTAACTGGATTATTACCATCAAAAAACTTATTAAATCCGTCCTTATATTCGCGGACAATAATCGTTTCTAATTCAGCTGGCGTGAACAAACCCAAGTTAACCAAACTTTGAATTTCATCACGGGAAATATTCCATTCCCGATTCATCCGGCCAAAAGGCAGACGTTCCACTAGTAAGACTTTGTAACCCAGTTGTGCCATCACCGCCGCATGAATTACCCCCAGTGCGCCCCCGATATAGATCAAGTCGTAGTGATGATTGGGTATTTCTCTGTCCCCTGTCCCCTGTCCCCTGTCACCTATACAAGAGAACACCACCTGACGCGGCTGCTTGGGATTTCGCACCCCTTCACGCCATCTTTGTTCCCACCAGTAAGCACGGTTGAGGTCATATTCCCCATTGGGCATTTTTTGAAAAAATTTGACCGTCAAAGGATAGTAAGGGGCTAGTGCTGCAAAAATCGACTGTTGGGATAAATCGATTGCTGGCGGTTCTGGATATTGATGGGGAAAACGTTTTCTGATTTCTGTCGTTAAGCTTTGCACAAGAGCTTTTTCTTGAGGAAGTGGTGTATCTGCCCAACGAAAAACCTTGAGGTAAGTAGTTCTCTGGACAGACCAAACAAATACAGAAATTTCTTTCGGTAAATTTTCGGAAAAATTAGCACTACTTGTTGTATATTTACTAGATATTTTCAGGCGAAATCCATTGGGAGTCAGTATTTTCTCCCAATTTCCTGGGTCAAACTCTGATTGCAGCCAACTGCATACAGTTGCTGTATCTGAAATCGGCACTTCGAGATAAAGAATTTCTTTCATGTTTTTCTGACATCTCCGGTCAATCTACTTACCCAGGCAGATATGCGAAAGGCATACAGTACGCTAAACTCCGCCCTATCGGTTTCAATAAAGATTCAGTAAAGAATTTTTAATAATTTGTCAAAAATTTTTTTCCATTTTGTAATTTTGATCAACCTACGCCATGAATTATCCCATTCCAGATAGTCCCCAAGAAATTTTTGCTTTAAAACAAAAGCCTGTAGATGAAGAATTAGTTGCCTCTGCGATCGCTGGAGTGATTAAAATCGTCCGTTCTCAAGGTCAATCTTTAGAAGAATTAACAGCACAGTTACTAGCTGATGACCCTCTGTTAGACCAACAACAACGGCGTTGGCTGAGTAAATTGGTCAGCCAGGCTTGGGAGAGTTTTACTTGAGGCCGCAGGAGACAGTCCTATTGAAACAAGTTTGATAGCCAAAGATAAAAGATGTCTTTTCCCCCATAGCCTTACACCTCCTTCTAAGAAACACAAAGAGTGGGGAAAGAAGGTGTTTGTTTCATGAATAAAGGGTAATATGCCGCCCATGCGTTGCTTTCAAGTCAAAACATAAGTTAAACTCTACAGTCTTTGTTGATAAAAAGTTAGGTTAATTCAGATTCAGTTTATGTAGCTGGAAAATCTAATTGTAGGTGTAAAGTGCTGCCATCCGAATCAGATGATTGTACTAATATTTAAACTTACTTGATTTGTGCAATGAAAACGCGATCGCTGTAGTTATTCAAAAATGTACTTCTTCCCTTGACAGGTTAAAGGCTCAGGTAGGAATTTTAGTAGGTAGGGATGATCAAATATAATTGATAGAACCTGGACACATAAAACTTAGGCATGAAGCTGTGACAGAACCTGGAAGTTACAAAGATACAGTAAATTTACCCAAGACTAAATTTGATATGCGGGCGAACGCCATCAAGCGTGAACCTGAGATACAGAAGTTCTGGGAAGATAATAAAATTTTTGAGAGCCTGTCGCAAAATAACCCAGGCGAATTATTTATACTGCACGATGGGCCTCCCTACGCTAACGGCTCACTTCATATTGGTCATGCCTTAAATAAAATTCTCAAAGATATTATTAATCGCTACCAACTGCTACAAGGGCGTAAGGTGCGTTATGTGCCTGGTTGGGATTGTCACGGCTTACCAATTGAATTGAAGGTTTTGCAAAATCTCAAGTCGGCAGAACGACAAAATTTAACACCTCTGCAATTACGGCAAAAAGCTCAAGAGTTTGCCTTGGCTACGGTTGATGACCAACGCCAGAATTTTAAACGCTACGGTGTTTGGGGTGACTGGGATCATCCATATTTGACGCTGAAGCCGGAATATGAAGCGGCGCAAATTGGCGTGTTTGGGCAGATGTATTTAAAAGGTTACATCTATCGGGGTTTGAAGCCGGTTCACTGGAGTCCTAGTTCTAAGACGGCGTTGGCTGAGGCAGAGTTGGAATATCCGGAAGGGCATACTTCGAGGAGTATTTATGCTGCGTTTGCTGTGACTGGTTTGGCTGAGGCTGTTAAACCAGTTTTGGGTGAGTATTTGCCTGATTTGGGTGTGGCTATCTGGACTACTACCCCTTGGACAATTCCAGGGAATTTGGGTGTGGCGGTTAATGGTGAGTTGAATTATGCTTTGGTGGAAGTTGCACGCCCAGACGCAGAGGCGCAGAGAGGATTTAAGTATCTCATCGTGGCGGCGGATTTGGTGGAGCGTTTGGCTGCTACTATCTCGGCACAGTTGACGGTGAAGGCTACTTTTAAAGGTAAGGAGTTAGAACATACTACTTACCGTCATCCTTTATTTGACCGGGAAAGTCCGGTGGTTGTGGGCGGTGATTATATCACGACTGAATCGGGTACTGGGTTGGTACATACTGCCCCTGGTCATGGTCAAGAAGATTACATTGTGGGTCTGCGTTATGGTCTGCCGATTCTTGCACCTGTAGATGATAATGGCAACTTTACTGAGGAAGCGGGACAGTTTGCTGGGTTGAATGTCTTGGGTGATGGGAATCAGGCGGTGATTGATGCGCTGGCGGCTGCGGGTTCGCTGTTGAAGGAGGAGGCTTACGCCCACAAATATCCTTACGACTGGCGGACGAAAAAGCCGACGATTTTCCGCGCGACTGAACAATGGTTTGCTTCAGTGGCTGGATTTCGGGATGAGGCATTAAAGGCGATCGCTACTGTAAAATGGATTCCAGCCCAAGGTGAAAATCGCATCACGCCCATGATAGCGGAACGTTCTGATTGGTGTATCTCCCGTCAGCGTTCTTGGGGTGTACCAATTCCGGTATTCTACGATGAGGAAACCGGCGAACCTTTACTAAATGAGGAAACCATCAACCACGTCCAAGCGATAATTGCAGAAAAGGGTTCTGATGCTTGGTGGGAACTGTCGGTAGGGGAATTATTACCAGAGTCCTACAGAAATAATGGTCGGTCTTACCGCAGAGGTACAGACACTATGGATGTCTGGTTTGATTCAGGCTCATCTTGGGCAGCTGTAGTTAAGCAACGTCCAGAGTTACGCTATCCGGCTGATATGTATTTGGAAGGTTCAGACCAACATCGCGGTTGGTTTCAGTCGAGTTTGCTGACTAGCGTAGCGGTAAATGACATTGCACCTTATAAAACTGTGTTAACTCACGGCTTTGTTCTAGATGAACAAGGACGGAAGATGAGTAAATCGGTGGGTAATGTGGTTGACCCCCAGGTGATGATGCTGGGTGGAAAAAACCAGAAACAAGAACCACCCTATGGTGCTGATGTGTTGCGGTTGTGGGTGTCGTCGGTGGATTACACTGCTGATGTGCGTTTGGGTGGCAATATCATTAAGCAACTCAACGATGTCAGAGGTAAAATTCGCAATACGGCGCGGTTCTTGTTGGGTAGTTTGCATGATTTTGACCCGGAAAAAGATGCTGTACCCTTTGAGGAGTTACCGCAGCTAGATAAGTATATGCTGCACCGCATCGGGGAAGTATTCCAGGAAGTAACGGACGCTTTTGAAAGTTTCCAATTCTTCCGCTTCTTCCAAACTGTGCAGAATTTCTGCGTGGTGGATTTATCCAACTTCTATTTAGATGTGGCAAAAGATAGGTTGTATATCAGTGCAACCGATGCTTTCCGCCGTCGCAGTTGTCAGACAGTCATACATATCGCTTTAGAGAATTTAGCACGAGCGATCGCACCAGTTCTATGTCACACTGCTGAAGATATCTGGCAATTTCTCCCCTACAAAACACCTTATAAATCAGTGTTTCAAGCTGGCTGGGTACAGGTAGATGAGAAATGGCATAATCCAGAATTGGGCGAATTTTGGGAAGCACTGCGACAACTCCGCACAGATGTTAATAAAGTGTTAGAACAAGCCAGGGTAGAAAAAATGATTGGTTCTTCCCTGGAAGCTAAAGCTTTGATTCATATACCACACAAACAGTTAGGTGATGCAATCAAAGCCTTTAACCCAATCAAGGGTAACGGTATTGATGAACTGCGGTATTTATTGCTGACATCTCAGGTGGAAGTGTTAGACTCTGCGGAAGGATTGCAAGGATTAAAATTTACCGCGCAAACAGAAGACTGGGGAATTGGGATAGTGAATGCAGAGGGGGAAAAATGCGATCGCTGTTGGAACTATTCCACCCATGTGGGAGAATCAGCAGAGCATCCCCTGTTATGTGAAAGATGCGTTCCTGCCTTAGCTGGTAAATTCTAAAAATTGATATACCTAAATATGGATAATGTTCCGTATTTAGGTATATTTTTGCCAAAAAACTTGATTTTTCACCACAAAAACGAAAAATCATACTTCTTGCTCCCCTCTCCGCGTCGGAGAGGGGCTGGGGGTGAGGTCAAAAAGACTTGTCAAACTCGCGGAGAATTTACCACAAACTATCGTCATCTAGTTTATCTAAAGCTGCGATGTCAGCTTGAAATTCCTCTGGTACATCATCCCATGCTGGTGGACTTCCTACCTGTAAAGCATGAACTATTACCTCTTCAATGGGACGATTTTGAGCGTGGGCAGTATTGACTAAACGTTGATAGAGTATTTGTGGAATTTGCAGCGTAATTGTTTCTGTGGCCATTGCTCAATTTCCTACCCATGCCTTGATTAAACCATCTTGATTTTAGTTTAATGGCGATCGCCCAGGGACTACTCTACTACTATATAAGAATCAGCAGGGCATCTATTATAGTGCGATCGCTGTGTTTCCGCTTTAGCTGGTGATTTTTAATTGTTTCACCACCAATGTTGCTTGCTAATTCTACTGAAATGAGAAAGCATTTACAGCAAATGAATTAACAAACTGCGGTTTGCTTGCTGAATCTACTGAAATGAGAAAGCATTTACAACAAATGAGTTAACAAACTGCGGTTTGCTTACTGAATCTACTGAAATGAGAAAGCATTTACAACAAATGAGTTAACAAACTGCGGTTTGCTTGCTGAATCTACCGAAATGAGCAAGCATTTGCAGCAAATGAGTTAACAAACTGCGGTTTGCTTGCTGAATCTACCGAAATGAGCAAG